>CADBJA010000014.1 GCA_902794945.1 Oscillospiraceae bacterium | reverse complement strand
GGTTTGTGTGCAGGTTTTATCAACCGTTACAACGAGAGTGTTTGTTCCCGCACTGTGAACCATCTTTATCCCGTTTTTATTGATTGTAAAAGCGGGATAGTTCTTAAAGACTTTGTTTGTATCCGTAAAGGTTTTGCTTGTGCCTGCTGTGATAATGCCGACATTGGTTTTATCAAATGAGGGCTTTGTGTTCAAACTATTCATATTGGCTAAAGCATCGTCGCACCAGTCTTCATAATCACTATCCGAAAAATCCCACGAAGTGCTACTGCCCATTATTGACCAAACTTTTTTTTGGCACATCGCCATATCTTTCCAACTGATTGAATTACCGTGCTTGAGATAGTAACCGGCAAAAATCCATTTAGCAGCCGTTAAAACATCTGCATTGGCACCGGCTTTTCTTGCTTTGAGATATGCCTCACTCGGTGAAGTGGTGTTGTATTCAATACAGAACAACGGATAGGTGTTTCCGCCAACTGTCGCAGTGTGCAACTCGTGACCATAGTGAGAACTGACAGACACATTGATATCGCTACCTGTTACTTTTCCTAAGTTGGCACTTTCGGCAAAAGCCGCTAACGGAAATACCGATAAGATAATCAGCACAGCAAGAAAGAGGGATACTGTCTTTTTGCTTATTCTTTTCATTTTTGTCCTTTCCCTGCAAAAGAAAAAGAGCAAGATTGCTCTTGCCCTTTTCTTCGCAGTGTTTTGTTTTAATAAGTGAAGTTACCTGTCCACCTTCTGCAGTAAGAACAACTCCAACATTCATAACCCGAAGGACAGTTCTGGAAATACTCATCGTAACTGATAGCACCGCTTTCAACAAGATTTGCCCACTTTTGCATTTCGGCGTTTGCAAATGACTTAACATCGTTTCTTGAAGAAAACCATCTGCCCATATTGCCGCACGATAAACTGTGATTGTAGTTATTGGTACAAGTTTTCGGCTTTGTGGTTTGAGGCTTTGTGGTAGGTGCTTTTGTTGTTTGCTGCTTTTTAGTAGTTGTCTGTTTTTGAGTGGTTGTAGTTTTCTTTTCGGTTGGCTTTTGAGTAGTGGGTTGTTGTTTGTGAGTGGTGGTAGCTTCTTTGGTAGTGGTTTGTGATTTTGTAGTTTGTTTCTTTTCGGTAGTCGGCTTTTTAGAAGCGCTTTTCTTTTGTTTCTTTGAAGTCGTTTGAGTGGTTTCCTTTACACTTTCTTTTTTCGTAGTGTCGGTTTCCGACTCTCTTTTTACTTCGTGGGTTGTACTGACTTCCGCTTGCGGCTCCGATGGGTTTGTGTTTGCTTTAACTGCACAGGCAGTGAGCAAAGCAACGAGTACCACTATAATCACTAATACATATTTCTTCATAATATATCATCTCCTTCATCTAAATCGTACTACCAAAACCGTTTTTAGACAAAGGTGCGAGCTAAAACATTGGTATCACTTCCTTTCAGTAGTTATTATCTATAAAGATATTAATGGAATTGTCATTAATCGTTATTATAGACCCTAATATTTATAAATATGACAAACTTTCTTAAATTTCAAAAGAAATATCAAGAAATAGAAAGAAAAACAATATATTTTCTTGACATTTGCAAGAATGAATATTAAAATAATACTGATTAAGTCTTTTATGGAGGTTCGTGATGGCACGAGAAATAGATTTCGATAAATTATATGATAGAATTGTAAAGATTACTAATTTGTCAACAAAAATACCTCTGTCCATGTGGGATGAAGTTTTTGAGACATTGTATAAGGCGGCTTTAAATGATAATGGGTTTAATGAGTTTGAGCAAGAAATACTAACTAAATCTAAAAGTAGTGGCTTAATATTTGAGAGTTATGTAGACATTGAAAAATTAAAAAGCAAAGTTGATAAATCATTGTGCTATGCATTTTATTTGGATATGATTAAAATAAAAACATTTAAAACTGATCATATTGCTGCGTGTTATTCATTGTTTGATAATACAATATCAGCGATTAAATTAGCTCAAAATTTACGAGACTTAGCAAGTAATAAATACGGTTATTTAAAGGCAGAGGGTGATGGTTACTCCATTACTGAGTTGGGAAAAACCGTTTGCATTAGTAAAAGTTTTTTAAAGAAGGTAGAGGAAGAAACAGATTGATGAAATAAATAAGGATTGATCAGAAAGGAGGATTGTTTCATGTCTTACCAAGATAATAAAAAAAATGATAATGCAAGAAAGGATTATCGTTCGCTTATTGAATCTGTTGAAGATATGAACAATCCAAGTGATTTAAAAGGTAAAAAAATTGATAAGAATAACGAGACTGAAAAATCTAACCAATTTAATGAAAAAGAAAAACGATTCTTTTCAACTTTAAAAAGACTTATTGGCGGTTCGCTTATTATACTGTTTTCTTTAATTTTCTCAAATTTTTTACTTTGTTTTTTAATGTTGCTTATTTCAATTTTATGGAAAACAATGAAAGCTAGCTGGATCCTTTATATTATTTGTCCAAGTGCTGGATTAAGTGGGTTGGTTATAGTTATACCAAAAATTAAAAAATTTAGAGATAATAATCAAAAAGTATTCAATAAAATTAAAGAGATAGGAGTAAGTATTTTAAAAAGAATTAAAGATCATTTTATCCATGCAAAATTCCCAAAAAAAGTGTTGTTGATTATTTTATTGCTCAGTGTTATATTTTCTGTTGCTGAGTGCTTTATTCCTTATGCCCGAACTAGAGCTATGGACAGTATTAACTCATCAATACAGTCATTACAACAGGAGATAAGTAAACTATCTTCTGAAAAAGAAGTGAAACAGGATGTTCGTGATAATAATGATATTAATCTTCAACAAGATGAGGAATTATTAAAAATGAGGGAACTAAAAGATGTTCCAAGTTTTATTATCACAGAGGTGGATGATTGCATAAGTAAAGAATTATATGAAAAATTTTTCAATGTTAATTATAATTATGGAATAATCCATTATTTCCAAATGCAGTATAAGCCTGACGATGATTTAAACTTTAACCATTTTGATTATGAAATTGTGTATAAACAAAATCTATTTGAAGAGAAGATAGCAAAAGCGTTAGAATTTGAAAAAATAAATGGTAGAAATAATAACTGGTATAGTTTATTACCAAAAGATGATGAACTCTTAAGTATTATTGAGCAAAAGAAATCAGAGGCTTATGAAGAACCGAGCTTTCAATTATACAATAGTATTTCTAATGATTATCAGGACTTGGGTGATGAGTGTCACTTACAAGGTTACAAAAAGCAGTGTAAATATTATTATATAAAATCATTTGAAAATGATTTATTTAGTTTGCAATTAGCTAAAAATAGCAGGGAAAGGAATATAGCAATTGAACGAATATGCTATAGATACAAAGATGTTGAATTATATTGTAAAAATGAGTTTAATTCTTATGAAATGGAATTATTACGAAAATATATTATAGAAATAGATGAATATCTTGAATATTAGTATTATCTTTGTTTGTTCTTGAAATTAAACTATGAAAATTCATTGTGGTAACCATTTAAAAATAAAGCGGCATAGAATTTGCCGCTTTATTTTTTATCTTCCATTTCGACATTTTTTTTTATTCAAATGTAGAGCATAGTTTTTCAATGCCTTGCATATGTATTCCTCAGTTTGCTCAATTGGAACATTTTTTGGTATGAGTTTTCGGATGCGATCACTGCGAAAAACAAGTTTTTCTCTTTGATTTGGTTTCTCTTCGGATAAAATTCTATTGATAGTTTTCGTGTCAAGCTTGCCATTTTCAAAAAGTTTTCTCATTCTGATTGCTTGCGCATGAGAAGGCGTCGATTCATTTTCATCAATAAAGTCTACGATATCTCTTTGGAAATCCTCATCCAAATATGACAGTTCAACAGCCGGGCGAAGTGCCATTTTGCCTTTATCCATATACTCAAGAAGTTCGGGAACAAGATTTGTAAGGCGAATGTATCTGCGAATTTGTTCTCTGCTTTCTCCTACCTGATATGCAAGTTCTTCGTTTGAACGTAACTTCGACACCACTGGTGTCGAAGTTATTTCTATCTGTTTCCCTTGATGTTTCATAGCATCATAAAGAATTTTATAAGCAAACGCTTTTTCGCTGGGCAGCATATTCTCTCTTTGATTAATATTACTTTCAACCATAACGATTGCAGCGGTCAAATCGTCGTAATCACAGACCATAGCTTTAATCGTCTTTTTTTCTGCAAGTTCGCTTGCCCTTAAGCGCCTATGTCCGGAGATCATCTCATATCTGCCTCCTTCTTTTGGTCTAACAAGTATGGGTAACAATACACCGTTGTTTTCAATGCTTTCAGTTAGTTCAATCATTCTTTCGTCATCAACGACTTTAAAAGGATGATTTGGGAATGCATCTATAAGAGAAATGTCAAGGTCTTGGATTTCTCCTGCTATGTTTTGGTTCATTTTATTTTTCCTCCAATATTATATTTTTTTAAACCTTAAACCAAAGTGCAAAAACAGTAACTGATTTTGCACTTTGGTTTTGCGTATTATTTGTCCTCGGCACCCCATACGCAACGGGAAATCATCAGACGATTGGTTGCGAGCCAATTCCATTGGAATTTCACCACTGCCGGGTACTCCGCCAGCTCCGTAGAGATGTATCATTATACCTGAATGTTTCATCGCCTTATCCGTAGCAAGCGGATATTTCAAAAATAGTTCGGAATCGCTCGCCATCTTGCTCTCCGTGATAACCATAAATGGCAGATGGGTTTTGGCGTACTTTTATACGGCTGAGGTTTTTCCTCCATTCAGGAATGTATCTGATGAATGTATATTCAGTTGTTGGGAGATTCTTTTGAGGAAAAATACTCCTCATAGGATAGGCAACGAGAAAGCCTGTTTTACAAGTAAAATTTAGAACTTTTTTAATTTCGTTGATTTTGCACAATGTTGTAAGCTTCCTTTTGTACTGTTTTACGGCAAAAAAATACCCTTATCCGTAGATAAAGGTAAAAAATAAAAATAGGCACATCCGCTAAGATGTGCCTATCTATAAGGTTTTTAATTATTATTGTTTATTTCGAATGTGCGATTTATCTCTTTTCGCCTATGGCTGCCTGTGCTGCGGCGAGTCTTGCGATCGGCACGCGGAACGGGGAGCAGGAAACATAGTCAAGACCAATCTTGTGGCAGAACTCAACGGAGCTCGGGTCGCCGCCGTGCTCACCGCAGATACCGCAGTGAAGATTCGGGCGTACCTTTTTACCCATATCCACAGCCATTTCCATCAATCTGCCGACACCGGCTTGGTCAAGCTTTGCAAACGGGTCGTTCTCGAAAATCTTTGCATCATAGTATGCATCGAGGAACTTACCGGCATCGTCACGGCTGAAGCCGAAGGTCATCTGTGTTAAGTCGTTGGTACCGAAGCAGAAGAAGTCTACCTGCTCAGCGATTTGGTCGGCAATGAGTGCTGCACGCGGAATCTCAATCATGGTACCGACTTCGTACTTCATTTCGACGCCGGCAGCCGCGATTTCTTCATCGGCAGTAGCCACTACGATGTCTTTCACATACTTTAATTCCTTGCTGTCGCAAGAAAGCGGAATCATAATTTCGGGGTCCATATCCCAATCCGGATGTGCTTTCTTCACATTGATAGCAGCGCGGATGACCGCTCTGGTCTGCATCTTTGCAATTTCCGGATAGGTTACGGCAAGTCTTAAACCTCTGTGACCCATCATCGGGTTGAACTCGTGAAGAGAGTCGATGATAGCCTTAATATCTTCCACACTCTTGCCCTTGGCAGCGGCAAGTTTTTCAATGTCAGCTTCCTCGGTGGGAACAAACTCGTGAAGCGGCGGGTCTAAGAAACGGATGGTTACCGGGCAACCCTCAAGTGCTTCATACAGTTTTTCAAAGTCGCTCTGCTGGTAGGGAAGAATCTTCTCAAGAGCAGCTTCTCTGTCTTCTACCTTGGTGGAGCAAATCATTTCGCGGAAAGCGGCAATTCTGTCTTCCTCAAAGAACATATGCTCGGTACGGCAAAGACCGATACCCTCTGCGCCGAGTTCTCTTGCTCTCTTAGCATCAGCAGGTGTGTCAGCGTTTGTGCGAACCTTAAGAGTTCTGTATTTATCTGCCCAACCCATAATTCTGCCGAAGGTGCCTGCAATCTCGGCATCCTTGGTAGCGATAATACCTTCATAAATATTACCGGTAGAGCCGTCAATCGAAATGAAGTCGCCTTCATTAAATTCTTTACCGGCAAGGGTGAACTTTTTGTTTTCTTCATCCATCACGATGTCGGAGCAACCGGATACACAGCAAGTACCCATACCACGCGCTACAACCGCTGCGTGAGAGGTCATACCGCCGCGCACGGTGAGAATGCCCTGAGAAGCCTTCATACCGGTAATATCTTCCGGAGAAGTTTCGAGTCTGACAAGTACGACTTTTTCACCGCGTGCATTCCACTCTACGGCATCATCTGCAGTAAATACCACTTTACCGCAAGCAGCACCGGGAGAAGCACCGAGGCCTTTACCAATCGGGGTAGCGGCTTTTAAAGCAGCAGCATCAAACTGCGGGTGAAGGAGGGTGTCGAGGTTACGCGGGTCAATCATGGCAACCGCTTCTTCTTCGGTTCTCATGCCTTCATCTACAAGGTCGCAAGCGATTTGGAGAGCCGCCTGTGCGGTTCTCTTACCGTTACGGGTTTGGAGCATGAAGAGTTTGCCGTGTTCTACGGTAAATTCCATATCCTGCATATCTCTGTAGTGGTTTTCAAGTAAAGCGCAAACTTTGGTAAATTCTGCGAATGCTTCGGGGAACTTTTGTTCCATTTCGCTGATGTGCATGGGTGTACGCACACCTGCTACCACGTCTTCACCCTGTGCATTGGTAAGGAACTCACCGAACAAGCCCTTTGCGCCGGTAGCCGGGTCACGAGTAAAGGCAACACCTGTACCGCAATCATCACCCATGTTACCGAATGCCATTGCCTGCACGTTAACAGCGGTACCCCAAGAGTAGGGAATATCGTTATCACGGCGGTATACGTTGGCACGCGGGTTATCCCAAGAGCGGAATACTGCCTTTACAGCGCCCATTAACTGCTCTTTCGGGTCAGTCGGGAAGTCTACGCCGATTTTTTCTTTATATTCTGCTTTAAACTGAGAAGCCAATTCTTTGAGGTCATCTGCCGTTAAGTCAACATCCTGTGTAACGCCCTTCTTGGCTTTCATTTCGTCAATGAGCTCTTCAAAGTATTTCTTGCCGACTTCCATAACAACGTCGGAATACATTTGAATGAATCTTCTGTAGCAGTCCCAAGCCCAACGGGGATTGCCGGATTTTTCAGCCATAACCTCAACCACTTCTTCATTTAAACCGAGGTTCAGGATGGTATCCATCATACCGGGCATGGAAGCTCTTGCGCCGGAACGAACGGAAACAAGCAGCGGATTTTCTTTATCGCCAAACTTTTTGCCGTTGATTTCTTCCATTTTGACAATGTACTGTTCAATCTCCGCCATGATTTCGGGATTGATTTGTCTGCCGTCTTCATAATACTGAGTGCAAGCCTCAGTGGTGATGGTGAAGCCCTGCGGTACCGGAAGACCGATGTTGGTCATCTCGGCAAGGTTTGCACCTTTACCGCCAAGGAGTTCTCTCATGTTGGCATTACCTTCTGAAAAAAGGTAGCAATATTTCTTTGCCATTTACATTTCCTCCATATACATTATATATATTATTTAACATCTTAAAAGCCACATCTTGTGGCACTACACTATTTTATATTAATTAACGCAATTAAGCAATAGAGATTTTTACCAAATTTTACTTGCAAATTGAGGGAAAATAAGTAATAATATATTCATAATGTACAAATTGCACGCTTTCGGGTGCCTTTCACGCAATAGCGCTGTGCCTTCCCACCGCTTCTTTACCCGAAAAGCCTCGCAATACACAAAGTATTCCTTCGCCTTTTCGGATAAACAATCGGCGCAAATTCACAGCACTCTTGCATAAAACGCAACTGAAAGCGTGCAATTGATTGCTTATGAGGCAATAGTAAGATGGTATTAAAGTATGCCGGATTTATTTGATAATAAAAGAACTTTTAATATGAAAAGAGGAATCCGAATGAAAAATTGTGCAGTCATTCTTGCCGGCGGTCAAGGCAAGCGCATGAAATCAAACAAACCCAAAGCCTTATGTGAGGTTTTATTTAAGCCCATGATTGATTGGACAATTGATGCTGCGGGTGACGCGGAGGTAGATGATATTTGTGTCGTCACCGGGCATTTGCACGAAATGCTTGAAGAACACTTGGCAGGCAAGACCAAAACCGCTTTCCAGGCAGAGCGCTTGGGCACCGGTCATGCCGTAATGCAGGCGGTAGATTTTATTGAAGAATTCAAAGGCGGTAACACCTTAATTTTAAATGGCGACTGCCCGCTGATGGATGGGGACACCATTCAAAACGCTCTCTCATATCATGAGCGCCACGGCAACGCGGTGACCGTGATTTCCGCCAATGTGGAAAATCCCTTCGGCTACGGCAGAATTATCAGAGATGCCGGCGGTTTCTTAAAAGAAATTGTGGAAGAAAAGGACGCTACACCCAAACAGCGCGCGATAAATGAAGTCAACTCGGGTGCTTACTGGTTTAAAACCGATGTATTATTGGATACTTTAAGCAAGATTACCAATAAAAATAAGCAACACGAATACTATTTAACCGATTGTATTGAAATTGCCATTCAAAACGGATTGCAAACTTCCGCTTTCACGGCACAAAACCCCGATGTGGTACTCGGTGCGAATGACAGAATCCAGTTACTTGATTTAAACGATAAGCTGCGTTACAAATTTTTACAAGAGCAGATGCTTGCGGGTGTGGACATTCCGTGTTCCGAGGGCATTATTATCGGCCCCGATGTGGAAATCGGCACCGATACCCGCATTTTACCCGGCACAGTGTTGTTGGGCGATACCAAAATTGGCAAAAATTGCATCATCGGTCCGAACTCCTACTTAACCGATACCGTGGTGGGCAATGATGTGGTGCTTGATAATGTGGTTGCCGAGCAGAGCAAGGTCGGCTCCGGCTGTGACCTCGGTCCGTTTGTACACTTAAGACCGTGCTCGCAAATCGGTAAAGAAGTGCACATCGGCAACTTCGTGGAGATTAAGAACTCCACCATTGATAACGGCACCAAAGTCAGCCACTTAACTTATGTGGGTGACAGCGATTTGGGTAAAAACATCAATATGGGTTGCGGTTGTGTGACCGTGAATTTTGACGGACAAAAGAAACACCGCACCGTAATAGGGGACGGTACCTTTATCGGTTGTAACACCAACCTCATCTCCCCCGTAAAACTCGGTAAGTTTGCCTACACGGCAGCCGGCTCCACCATTTATGAAGATGTGCCCGACTATACCCTTGCCATCGCCAGAAACCGACAGGAGAATAAAGTCGGCTGGGTGAAAAAGAAGAATAAGATTAGAAATATGGAATAAGGCGTATGCCTTATTCCATATTTCAGTCAACAGTCAACAGTCAACAGTCAACAGTCAGCAGTCACAGATAATAGTCAACAGTCAACAGCCAACAGTCACAGATAACAGTTAACAGTAAAAAAGAAGAAAACTAAATCACAGCGGGGTTGCAAGGATGAGAGGAAACAATACATATCGTGATTTAATTGTATGGCAAAAGTCTATGGATTTGGTAGAAGATGTTTATCGATTAACTCGGCTTTTACCGGATGAAGAAAGATATGCACTTTCTTTACAAATGCGAAGATCAGTTGTTTCTATTCCCTCTAATATAGCGGAAGGGCAGTCACGTAAAGGTGATAAAGAATTTTTGAATTTTTTATCTTATGCTATTGGTTCTAAATCAGAATTGGAAACACAATTATTGATTTGTTGTAAATTAGATTATTTTTCTGAAAAAGAAATTGAAAAATCAATGAGTTTATGCGATGAAATTTCAAAAATGATTTATGCTATAACGGATAAATTAGAAAAAATCAGAGAATAAGATTGAAAACAATTCGAAAACATACGATAGGCGACTGTCAACTGTAGACTACTCGGTGCGATGTGGGATTGCACCCTACTAATACGGGTATGGGCAGAGCCCATCTCAACTCTGTTTACTGTCAACTGTTAACTGTAAACTGAAATACGGGTATGGGCGAAGCCCATCTAAACCCTGTCAACTGTTAACTGATAACTGTAAACTGGAATACAGGTATGGGCGAAGCCCATCCAAATCTGTTTACTGTCAACTGATAACTGTAAACTGAAATACGGGTATGGGCAGAGCCCATCTCAACTCTGTTTACTGTCAACTGTAGACTGTAAACGATGAAATGTGAGTGAAACGAACATGTCATTAGAAGAATTATTTGCAAAAATAAAAGCACAGCGTGCGCCGGAGCCGACAGGACCGGTGGAATGGCTGATTGTAGGCTTGGGGAACCCCGGCAAAGAGTATGCCGCCACCCGCCACAACATCGGCTTTATTACGCTTGACCGCTTGGCACAGCAAGAGCATTTTGACATCAAAAAAATCAAGTTCAAATCGCTCGTTTGTGACACGGTACTTGCCGGTAAGCGGTGTATGATGATGAAGCCGTCCACCTTTATGAACAATAGCGGTGAGGCTGTGGGCGAATGTGCGCGTTTTTATAAAATACCGCCCGAACACATTTTAGTGATATATGATGATATTAACTTCGACCCGGGTGTGATGCGCATCCGCAAAAAGGGCAGTGACGGCGGTCACAACGGGATGAAAAGTATTATTTACCACTTAAACAGCAACGCCTTTCCGCGCATTCGTATGGGTGTCGGTGCCAAACCGCACCCGGAGTATGATTTGGCGGATTGGGTGCTTTCCGGCTTTAGCGAGAGCGAAAAGAAAGCGTTGGAACCCGCGATTGATAACGCCTGCGATGCCATCAGGCAAATTGTGGCGGGTGAGATTGATACGGCGATGAACCGGTATAATTAAAGGCGGTGTACTACCCATCAGTTACTTTGTGCCCCTCACAAAGGGAGGCGTTAAGAGGTCGGATTTTTAATTCAACATTTAAAATGAATTCAAATGCAACGCTCCGCGTTGCCACCACTAATTCCGAATTCCGTATTCCGAATCCCACATTATCATTAACTACCCCTCTGTCACCTTGTTTCTTTCACAAGGAGGCGTTAAGAGGTTTTTGATATGAATCCTTTTTTAAAAGCATTAGAAACATCAGAAGAAATCAGCTCTGTAATGCACGATGTGGAGAGAAATACCCTCCCTCTTGCCGTTACAGGGCTTTCGGGCGTTCACAAGGCAGTGCTCATCGGTACGGCTTGCGACAAGGCAGGTAAGCGCGCGCTCGTTATTACGGATGAAGAAAGAGAAGCGGTGAAACTGTGCGCCGATTTAAATGTACTCTTCGGCGGCGCATATCATATTCCGGTAAAAGAGTTTTCACCTGCAGGCACGCAGGCGCGCAGCCGTGAGTACGAGCGCGAAAAAATCGGTGTTTTTGCAAAGATAATTGAAAAAGAGTATCGCTTCATCGTGCTTTCGGTGGAGAGTGCCATGCAACTGACCGTGCCGCAAAAGGATTTAAAAGCACGCTCTTTTGAAATCCGCAAAGGGATGGAGATAAAGCAAAGCGATTTATTGCATAAACTGATACAGGCAGGCTATACCCGCAGTGAAATGGTGGACGGTGCAGGGCAATATGCGCACCGCGGCGAGATTATTGACTTTTTTCCGCCACAGTTGGAAAACCCAATTCGTGCGGATTTTTGGGGCGATACGATTGAGGGAATGTATGCGTTTTCACCCATAGACCAGCGCCGTACCGACAATTTGCGCACGGTAAAAGTGGTACCGGTCTTACAAACCCTGTTTGAGAGTAGCGAAGCGTTTTGTGAGAAACTGCGTGCGTATTTAAAACGCATTGCACGCTCTAAAAACGAAAAATTAAAATTATCGTTGCGAGAAACATTAAACCGGGCAGAGGGCGGTATAATGCCGACGGATACGGACCGTTTCTTTCCGCTTGCCTACGAAAAAAGTGAGAGTGTTTTTGATTACTGCCACGATGATTTATTATTTATATCGGAAAGTTTTAAGGTACAAACCCATTTAAAAAATGCCG
Source organism: Oscillospiraceae bacterium (assembly GCA_902794945.1). Classification (GTDB taxonomy): domain Bacteria; phylum Bacillota; class Clostridia; order Oscillospirales; family Acutalibacteraceae; genus RUG714. The sequence continues at coordinate 3,360 of CADBJA010000014.1, read as the reverse complement.
AAAAACTGCAACAGATGGAAATCAAAAACTTGTGTGAAAAAGGCGTGCTTGCCAAAGGGTTGGACCGTTTTTCACTCACGCAGGTTGAAATGCTTGCCGCTTGGGAACAAATGCGCCCTGTCTTTTTGGATACTCTGCCCCGAGGTTCTTACCCTCTGCCGTTAAAATCACTTTACACGGTACTTGCACACAACTTGCCGTTGTGGAACGGGCAAACTGACCAACTCAAAGAGGACCTTGCCCCGGTTAAAACCCAAAAAAGGCGTTGTATTGTGATGGCGGGCACTGTCAAGAACGCCAAGGCGGTGTTTAATGATTTGCTATCGGACGGCTACAGTGCGCTGTATTTTGATACATTGCCTGCCGTTTTACCGCCGGGCACGGTTTGCGTGAGCCCGGGTATTCTGTCATCCGGTTTATATTTTCCGCAGGCAAATTTATATTTATATTCTTACGGCACGGTCAGTTCGTTTCAACAAAAGAAAGTCAGAAACCGTAAACACAGAGCCGGCGGACTTCACTCACTCGAAGAGATTCATCCCGGCGATTACATTGTGCATAACATCCACGGTATCGGTATTTATGCCGGTGTGGTGCCGGTCACAACACAGGGCATTACCAAAGATTACATTAAAATTAACTACGCCAAAAAAGACGTTTTATATGTACCGGTCACCCAGTTGGATTTGGTGGCAAAATATATCGGCTCATCAGAAGACGGCAGGGTGAAAATTCACTCCTTAGGTTCTGCCGAGTGGCGCAAGGCAAAGGCGAGAGCCAAAGAAAATTTGGAAAAAGTGGCAAAAGAACTTGTGGAACTGTATGCCAAACGGCAGACCATAGAGGGCTTTGCCTGCTCGGAAGACGATGATTTGCAGCGTGATTTTGAGTTGCGGTTTGTGTATGATGAAACTGTCGACCAAAAACGCTGTGTGATGGAAATTAAAAAAGATATGTGTGCCCCGCACCCGATGGACAGACTTTTGTGCGGAGATGTCGGCTTCGGCAAGACCGAAGTGGCATTTCGCGCTGCCTTTAAAGCGATGGTAAACGGCAAACAGGTTGCCATGTTGGTACCCACTACCATTTTGGCGTTGCAGCATTACCAAACCGCCTGTGCGCGCATAGAGAGTTTTGCCGTGAATGTGGAGATGCTCTCCCGTTTCAGAACGACTGCCGAACAAAAAGTCATTAAGCAAAAACTTAAAGAAGGTAAAATTGATATGATTATCGGCACGCACTCTCTCATTGCCAAAGGGGTGGAGTTTTGTGATTTGGGACTACTGATTATTGATGAAGAACAGCGCTTCGGCGTGGCGCAAAAGGAAAAAATCAAGGAGCGTTTTCCGAATGTGGATGTGCTGACGCTCTCTGCCACCCCGATTCCGCGCACGATGAGTATGTCACTCTCCGGCATTCGGGATATGTCTGTCATTGAGGAGGCACCACAAAACCGCAGACCGATACAGACCTTTGTGATGGAGTATGATTTTGACATCCTTTGCGAAGCGATGCAAAAGGAATTGCGCCGTGGCGGTCAGGTATATTATTTGCACAATCGAATTGATGATATTGAAAAGACTGCCGCCGCCATTCATGAAGCGATACCGCACGCAAAAGTCGGCATTGCACACGGGTCGATGAATGAAAAACAAATCTCCGATATATGGCAAAAATTATTGGAAAATAAAATAGATATTTTGGTATGTACCACGATTATTGAAACCGGTGTGGATGTGCCGAATGTGAACACGCTGATTATTGAAAACGCCGAGCGTATGGGGCTTGCGCAGTTGCACCAAATCCGCGGCAGAGTCGGGCGTTCCAACCGTCGGGCAACGGCATATTTAACTTACAATAGAGATACCGTGCTCAGCGAAGTGGCGCAAAAACGCTTGGAAGCCATTAGAGAGTATACGGAGTTCGGTTCCGGTTTTCGCATTGCCATGCGCGATTTGGAAATTCGCGGGGCAGGTAACTTGTTGGGTGCCAAACAACACGGGCAGGTGGATGCTGTCGGGTATGATACCTATGTGCGTTTACTTGCAGAAGCGATTGCCGCCGAAAAAGGCGAGCCTGTACCCAAAGAGGAAGAAAACTGCCTGGTGGATTTGCCCAGAACCGCACACATCAGCGAAACATATATCGCTTCTATTCCGCAGCGCATCGCCATGTACAGAAGAATATCGGATATTCGTACACAGGCAGATGCCGAAGATGTGCTCGATGAATTAAATGACCGTTACGGCAAACCGCCCGCTACGGTGATGGGGTTGATTGAAATCAGTTTAATCCGCACAGCCGCCATCCGCGCACATATTTATGAGATTACACAAAACGGTATGCTCATCATCTTTAAACTGCTTGATTTGGATTTGAATGTGATACCCGGCTTACAACGCGGGTTAAAAAGAGTGATTCAACTCAATGCCAATAACGATAAGCCGTATTTAACCGTAAAAATGATAAAAGGGGATCAGTCAATAGAATTGATTCGCAAGGCGCTTGCTATTATTACCGAAAACGAGGAAGAAAAAAATGCCTAAATTCTTTGTAGATGAGCCGATAGGCGAAACCGTTACCTTAACCGGTCAAACCGCTTTACACATTGCCAAAAGCCTGCGTATGAAAGCGGGTGAGGAAGTGGTGTTGTGTGACGGCAAGGGTTTTGATTACGCTTGTATTATTGAAAGCATTACAAAAGAAGAAGTGCACTTAAAACTTGCCTTTAAAACCGAGAGCGAAAGCGAACCTGCGGTATTTGTGGAACTGTATCAGGGGCTTCCGAAGGGTGATAAATTCGGCGATGTGGTGCGCAAGTGCACCGAACTCGGTGTGAGCGCCTTCCACCCTGTGGTGATGCAGCGCAGCGTGTTAAAATTAGATGAAAAGGCTGCCGCAAAGCGGGGGGAGCGCTTTCAAAAAATTGCCGCCGAAGCCGCGGGGCAGGCGAGAAGAGGCATTGTGCCCAAGGTATATGCGGTAGAAAAATATGAAGCGGCATTAGAAAAAAACAAGTGTGAAAAAACCGTACTCTTTTATGAAAACGGCGGTGAAAAATTGCAAACCTTATTGAGTGGTTACCGTGAAAAGGGTATTAAAAGCATCGCGCTTATCATCGGTCCCGAAGGCGGGTTTGAAGAGAGCGAAGTGGATTTCGCCAAATCGCTCGGCGCAGAGGTTGCCACTCTCGGCAAGCGCATTTTGCGCACCGAAACCGCACCCGTTGCCGCAAGCGCGAATGTGTTTTATGAGTTTGAGGGGTAAATTCTAATTTACGCCACCTTTACGGTGGCTAAATTAGAATTTAAGCAGATAGCAGGCAGCAGTTAGCGGTTAGCGATTGGGCGACACATTCGC
>CADBJA010000013.1 GCA_902794945.1 Oscillospiraceae bacterium | reverse complement strand
GTGAAAACGGAAATATATGCACCTCATTTTTTGTATGCGCCTGTTAAAAAAGGGCAGGTTGTGGCGCAGGCGGTTGTGATGTACCGTGGCAAGGTAATCTGTTCCGTTACACTCACGGCAGCCAAAAACACTCAAAGGCAAATCATCAATAAAGGATTATTAAAGAGATTATTTCATTATGGCAAGTTTAGAAGTCAGACTACAAAAATATATGGCGGATAACGGTATTGCCTCGCGCCGCAAGAGTGAAGAACTCATTATGGCGGGCAAGGTAAAAGTCAACGGCCATAAAGCGTATATCGGGCAAAAAATCAACCCGAAAAAAGATATTGTAGCGGTACAAGGTAAAAAGATAGTCAAAAAAGACGGGCTTTATTACATTATGCTCAACAAACCGCGCGGGTATGTTACAACCACGAAGGATGAACTTGGCAGAAAGTGTGTCAGTCAACTCGTAAGCGATATAGATGCAAGACTTTATCCCGTAGGCAGACTCGATAAAGAGAGTGAAGGGCTGTTGTTTTTAACAAATGACGGTGAGTTTACCAATGCGCTCACACACCCTTCGCACGGGGTGAGAAAAACATACCGTGTCACCGTAAAGCCGGTTGTAGACGAGTATTTGATAGAGAACCTTGCAAACGGCGTGCTCATTGACGGTAAAAAGACGGCACCGTGTACCGTAAAAATACTCGAAAAACAAGATGACAGAATGTTTTTGGAATTTGTTATCAGCGAAGGCAGAAACAGGCAAATCAGAAAAATGTGCGAGAGCGTCGGCACAAATGTGATTCGTTTAAAACGCATCGCCGAAGGTGATGTAAAATTGGGAGGGCTGCCGCTCGGGCAGTGGCGTCACCTTGAAACCAAAGAGATTAAAAAGTTGGCAGGTCCCGCTATCGCACAAAAAGCACAGATGAAGCAGGTGAGAAAATGATTAAACTAATCCCCGTTGAGGATAAGGAACAGTTACAGGCGCTGTGTGCAATATATAAAGTTGCATATGATGAAAACGTGCACGCATATATCAGCGCTACCGAAGGTTTAAAAGCACAGTGTATTTTTAAACTCGATACCTACCGTGTATCTTTATTGGCAATTGATTTTGATGAGGGTGACCCGCTCATTCCCGAACTGTTAATCAGAGCCATCGGCTCTTTTGCGGCAAACCGAAGCGGTTATTTATTTGAAATTGAAAAGCAGGTGGGACAGGCTATTGATTCCACTTTAAAAACGATGCATTTTGATGAGAGTGCATCGGGATACAGCGGCAAAGTGCCTAAAGTATTACAAGGCAACTGCTGCCATAAATAATGTAAATAAGTATATAAAGTAAAAGTGAGGATAAAAAAATGAAAAATTACAAAATTACCGTAAACGGTAAATCGTATGATGTTAGTGTAGAAGAAGCCGGCGCGGCACCTGCCGCACAACCGGCACCGGCACAGGCGGCTGCGCCTAAAGCGAGTGCAAGTGCAGGCGCGGTAACCGTCAAAGCACCGATGCCCGGTACAATTTTAGATATTAAAGTGGCAGCCGGTTCCGCTGTCAAAAAAGGTGATGTACTCTGTATTTTAGAGGCAATGAAGATGGAAAATGACATTTGTGCCCCGCAAGACGGTACCGTAGATGCCGTTTTGGTGAACAAAGGCGATGCCGTTGAAGTGAACGCCGCGTTAATTGCACTCAAATAATGGAGGAATTAAAAACAAATTATGAGCATATATGAACAACCTACTAAAAAAATCGGAATTACAGAAACCGTACTGCGTGATGCGCACCAGTCTTTAATTGCTACCAGAATGCCGATTGGCGATATGGAACCGATGCTCGAACCGTTAGACCAAATCGGCTTTCACTCTTTAGAGTGTTGGGGCGGTGCAACATTTGATGCTTGCTTGCGCTTTTTAAATGAAGACCCGTGGGAGCGCCTTCGCATCATTCGTAAAAAATGCCCGCATACAAAATTGCAAATGCTTTTCAGAGGGCAAAATATGCTTGGTTACCGCCATTATGCGGATGATGTGTTGGAATATTTTGTGCAGCGCTCCGTGGCAAACGGGATTGATATTATGCGTATTTTTGATGCGCTCAATGATATCAGAAACCTTGAAACCGCTATCAAATCCTGTAAAAAAGAGGGTGGTCATGCACAGGTTGCCATCTCTTATACCACCGGTCCCGTGTTTGATATTCCGTATTATGTGGATTATGCCAAGCGCATTGAATCCGCCGGTGCCGACTCTATTTGTATTAAAGATATGGCGGGTTTGTTAACCCCTTACGGTACTTACGATTTAGTCAAAGCGTTAAAAGAAGAAGTACAAATCCCCATTCAGTTGCACTCTCACTACACATCCGGTCTTGCGTCTATGGTGCTTCTCAAAGGCATTGAAGCGGGTGCCGATGTGGTGGATACCGCCATGTCACCGTTAGCACTCGGTACAAGCCATCCGGCAACGGAATCTATGGTTGCCGCATTAAAGGATACGCCTTATGATACCGGTCTTGATTTGGTCGCACTTTCCAAAATCCGTGAGTATGTGGATACCTTGCGTACCAAGTATTTGGAAAGCGGCTTATTAAATCCGAAGATGTTGGCGGTAGATGCCAAAACACTGCTTTACCAAGTACCCGGCGGTATGCTTTCAAATTTAGTATCGCAATTGGCACAAGCCGGAAAATCCGATAAATTTGAAGAGGTGCTTGCCGAAGTGCCGCGTGTGCGTAAAGATGCCGGTTACCCGCCGCTTGTTACCCCTTCAAGCCAAATTGTGGGTACACAAGCCGTGTTTAATGTCATTACCGGTGAGCGCTATAAAATGGTAACCAAAGAGTTTAAAGATTTGGTTGCCGGTAAATACGGCAGAACACCGACGGAAATTGATCCTGCTTTCCGTAAAAAAATCTGCGGTGACAGCGAAATCATCACTTGCAGACCGGCAGACTTAATTGAGCCGGAGTTAGATAAACTGCGTGGAGAACTCGATATTCAGTATGTAACGCAAGAGGAAGATGTGCTCTCTTACGCACAATTCGGTCAGGTTGCCATGAAGTTTTTTGAAGCGCGTAAAAATGCCGAATCGGCTGCTGAAGAAACGCCTTCCGACAATGTGGCAGATAGTACTGCCCCCGCAAACTTCAGAGTTACCATTAACGGCAAGGCATTTGATGTCAGTGTGGAGTAATAAATATGATTAAAAGTATGACAGGTTACGGTCGCGCACAGGCGATTAATGACGGTTTGGATATCACACTTGAAATGAAAAGTGTCAATCACCGTTATTTTGAATTTTCCGCCCGTGTGCCGCGTGCATATTCCTTTTTGGAAGAAAAGTTAAAATCTTTTGTAAAAAGTAAGGTATCGCGAGGTAAGATTGAGTGTTACCTCTATATTACGGAAATCGATACCGCTGCTGCGGATGTAACGGTAAATAAACCGCTTGCCGAAGGCTATATTCGCGCATTAAGTGAATTGGAGAGTGAATTTTCGCTTCGTAACGATATTTCCGTGATGCAAGTTGCAAGATTTCCGGAAGTATTAACGGTAAAAAAAGCCGAAGCGGATGAAGATGCCGTTTGGGCATCCGTTCTGCCTGTGGCGGAAGAAGCCGTAGCGCGCTTTATTGCAATGCGTGAAAAAGAAGGCGAAAAATTAAAAGAAGATGTGCTTGCAAGAGGGAATACTATTTTAGAAAAGGTTGCTTTTATTGAAGAGCGTTCCCCCGAAACCGTCAAAGAGTATACGGCACGCCTTACCGAGCGTATCAGCGAAGTGTTGGCAGATACTACGATAGATGAAGCGCGTATTCTCACGGAAGCCGCCATTTTTGCCGATAAGGTCGCTGTGGCGGAAGAAACGGTGCGCTTGCGCTCTCACATCTCTCAACTCGGTGAAATGCTCTCCGGTGATGAAGCGGTCGGCAGAAAACTCGATTTTCTCGTGCAGGAGATGAACCGTGAAGCAAATACCATCGGCTCCAAATGTCAAGATGTGCATATGACAAAAAAGGTGCTCGATATTAAATCCGAAATTGAGAAAATCAGAGAACAAATTCAAAACATTGAGTAGGGAACGCTTATGAAATTAGTCGGAATCGGTTTTGGCAATATGGTAAATGCCGAACGCATTATTGCAGTGGTATCGCCCGAATCCAACCCTGTGAAACGCTTGATTGCAACAGGAAAAGAAAACGGTATGCTCATTGATGCCACACAGGGCAGAAAAACAAAATCCGTTATTTTAATGGATAGTGACCATATTGTACTTTCTTATTTAAATGTTGAAAGTATTGATGCAAAACTGGAGGGGGAACAGTAATGGCAAAGGGTAAAATCGTTGTAATATCCGGTCCGTCCGGTTGCGGTAAAGGCACGGTTATTCAAGAATTATTAAAATGCGATAACCGTTTGAAATTGTCTGTTTCTATGACGACAAGAGCACCAAGACCCGGTGAAGTGAACGGTAGAGAATACTTTTTCACGGATGAAAAAGAGTTTAAAAACCGCATCCAAACCGGTGATTTACTCGAATATACCAATTATAACGGCAACTACTACGGCACGCCTTCCAAAGAGATGTACGAAATGCAGGAGAAAGGTTACACCATTTTGCTTGATATTGAAATAGAGGGGGCTGCCAATGTGCGCAAAGCCGCGCCGGAGAATTTACTCACCATTTTTCTTGCGCCGCCGTCTTTTGAAGAACTCGAAAGGCGCTTGGTCGGCAGAGGCACGGAAACTGCCGAGGTGATTGCAAAACGCCTCACGCGTGCGAAAGAAGAATTAACAGAGCAGGATAAATATGATTATGTGGTTGTAAATGATGATTTAGACAACACCGTAAAAGAAATTTATCGGCTCATAAAACAATAAATAATCAGAAAAGGGGAATACATATGTTAAATTCGAATTTAGATGCTATTTTAGAAGGTAATTCAAGGTACTCACTTGTGATTGCGACTGCAAAAAGAGCAAGAGAAATCTCCGATGAAGCGCTTGAAAAAGGCGACATCATTACCGAAAAGCCCGTAACCCTTGCGCTTGATGAGTTTATTCAAGGGCAAAGAAAGATTGAAAAAAAGTAAAAATATGGCAAAATTAGCCGCAGTTGCACTTGATAATACGAATTTTTCGTTCGATAAAAAGTATGATTATATACTACCTGATACGATGGCATCGTCTGCTTTTTGCGGATGCCGTGTATTAGTGCCGTTTGGCAGGGGCAATGCGAAACGCCAGGGTGTGATTTTAGAATTACACGAGGGTGATGCTGCCGGTAAAAAAGAAATCGCCGCATTGCTTGATACCAAGCGGTATTTGAGCGATGAAATGGTAGAGATGATTTCTTTTTTAAAGGAACGGTATTTTTGTACTTATTTTGATGCACTCAAAGCGGTGCTACCAAAGGGCATCAACTACCGTACCGATGCCGTTTACTTTGCCGTGAAAGAAAAGCGTGAAGAAGCCGAGGCATTAACCGGTGATGCAAAAACGCTGTATTTATACCTTTTAAAAAAGGAAGTTCCGCAAAGCGAAAAAGCACTTTTGAAAGCGTTTTCCCTCGCACCCGATAATAAGATCCTACCCTCACTTTTAAAAAAGGGTTTTATTTTAAAAGATAATCGGGCAGACAGAAATATGAGTGATGCCACGCAAAAAATGCTCAAATTTTTGTTAAGTGGAGAGGAATATGCTGCTATGCGTCCGTATTTAACAAAAAAGCAACAATTGGCAGCCGATTTACTCGCGGATACCGGTAGTGCTTCATTAAAAGAACTGCTTTATTTTTGTGCGGTCACAAAGGTTGTGGCGGACGCACTCGTCAAAAAAGGCGTTGCCGCCTACTATGACCAGGAGATTTACCGTACATTTCATAGCAGCAGTGAAGTATTAGACAATAAAGAGATTGTTTTAAATGATGCGCAACAAAAAGCATATAATACGATTTTAAAGGAACACGGCAAAAAAGCACAGTGCGCCCTTTTGTTCGGCGTGACGGGTTCCGGCAAAACGCAGGTGTATTTAAAACTGATAGATGATACACTCGCGCACGGTAAATCCGTTATCGTTATGGTGCCTGAAATCTCGCTTACCACACAAACCCTTTCCATTTTCAGAAAACGCTATGGGGATGATGTAGCCATTTTTCATTCACGCCTATCGGTTTCACAACGGATGGAAGAATGGAAATGCGTGAATGATAAAAAGGCAAAAATCGTTGTCGGTACACGCTCTGCCGTGTTTGCCCCGTTTGAAAATTTGGGGTTGATTATCACTGATGAAGAGCAAGAGCATACCTATAAATCGGAGATGAGCCCGCGCTACAATGCGATTGAAGCGGCTAAATTCCGCTGTGCTTATCACAAGGCTACACTCATTTTAGCAAGCGCTACACCGCTTGTGGAAGATTATGCAAAAGCCAAAAACGGCACATATTTACTCGCCGAAATACCCGAACGCTACGGGTCTGCGGATTTACCGACCGTTACGGTGGTCGATATGCGTGATGAAAAGGATGAAAACGGCGAACAGCGCATTATCAGCACCCGTTTGCGTGAACAACTCATCCAAAACCGTGATGCCGGTGAGCAGTCTATTTTATTGCTCAACCGCAGAGGATTTCACACTTTTGTTTCTTGCAGGGCTTGTGGTGAGGTGTTAACTTGCCCGCACTGTTCGGTCAGTATGACGTATCACAGGGCAAACAGGCGTTTGATGTGCCATTTTTGCGGTTACACCGCCTCTACGGATACCGAATGCCCGCACTGCCACGAGCGTGATTTCACATTAAGCGGTTACGGCACGCAAAAGATTGAAGAAGAATTGCAAAAAGCGGTTCCGGATATTCGCATTTTGCGTATGGATGCCGATACCACAATGACGAAACTCTCTCACGAGCAGATGTTGGGGGCATTTGCTGCCGGCGAATATGATGTACTCATCGGCACGCAGATGGTGGCAAAAGGCTTTGATTTTCCGAACGTGACATTGGCGGCGGTTGTCAACGCTGACCAAACACTGTATAACTACGATTACAGGTGCAGCGAAAACACCTTTGATTTGGTTACACAGGTTGTCGGGCGTTCAGGCAGGGGGGATAAAAAGGGCGTTGCCCTCATTCAAACATCTACCCCCGATAATCCGATTTTACGCTTGGCGGCAAAGCAGGATTATCTCTCGTTTTACGAAACGGAAAACCAAATCAGAGAACTGATGATATACCCGCCTTATTGCGATTTGTGTTTGCTTGCCTGTATCAGTGCGAAAGAAGCAAATGCTGCCGGAACGGCTGTAAAATGTTTTCAAACATTAAAAGCACTTAACCAGGGGGAGTATAAAGATATCAAAATAATGATATTAGGTCCCTCGCCGGCATCGCTTGCAAAGGCGAATAATAAGTACCGCTACCGTTTGATTATAAAATGTAAAAACTCACCGCGTTTTCGCTCTATGATACGCGCGGTGTTGACGGAAATACAAAATCATAAAGAATATAAAAATACAACGGTGATTGCCGATATCAACCCGGTTGATATTATGTGAGCATAAGAAAGGTTATGAAAGTATATGGGCATTAGAAATATTGTGAAAGTCGGTGACGACATTTTGAGAAAAAAATCTCGTGTGGTGGATAAATTCGATGCGAGATTGCACAAACTGTTAGATGATATGAAAGATACCTTATATAAATCCGAAGGCGTGGGTCTTGCCGCTGTGCAAGTCGGTGTATTAAGGCGTGTAGTGGTCATTGACTGCGGCGACGGTTATATAGAACTGGTCAACCCCGAAATCACCAAAAGCGAAGGGGAGCAAAAAGAGGTGGAAGGTTGCCTTTCCGTCCCCGGCAGAAACGGCATTACCAAGCGACCGATGAAAGTGACCGTTAAGGCGCAGGATAGAAACGGCAATTGGTGTGTTTATCAGGGTGAAGGGTTAAAAGCAAGGTGCTTTTGCCATGAACTTGACCATTTGGACGGTATCTTGTTTACCGATAATATGATTGAAGAGGTTCGTATTGAATGCAACGAGTAATTTTTATGGGCACACCGGATTTTGCGGTGCCGTCCCTTCAAAAATTAATAGATAACGGGTATGACATTCCACTGGTTGTTTCGCAACCCGATAAACCGCGCGGCAGAAGCAAACAACTTGTGATGCCCGAGGTGAAAGCATTGGCTGTGGAAAACGGTATTGAGGTATTTCAACCCGTCAGTTTAAAAAACGACGAGGCAAGTGCCTATATCGCTTCCTTTGAACCGGATTTTTTGGTGGTCGCCGCTTACGGTAAAATATTACCGAAAGCCGTGTTGGATATACCGAAAAAAGCGTGTATTAACGTGCACGGCTCTCTTTTACCCAAATACCGCGGCGCAGCACCGATTCAGTGGTCTGTGTTAAACGGTGACAAAACCACCGGTGTAACCACCATGCTGATGGGTGAAGGGTTAGATACCGGTGATATGCTTTTAAAAAAAGAAGTGGCAATCGGTGAAAACGAAACCGCTGCGGCACTTTTTGACCGCCTTGCCGTTGTGGGGGCAGATTTGTTAATGCAAACATTAGAGGATTTTGATCACATAACCCCCGAGCCGCAAGAGGAAGCGGCAGCCACTTATGCGCCGATGATTTCACGCGATTTGTGCCCGATTGATTGGAACGAGCCGGCAGCAACAATTCACAACAAAGTCAGAGGGCTTGCCGAGTGGCCCGTGGCGGTCACAACACTTGGCGGTAAAAACTTAAAAATTCACGCAGGGCGTGTGGCGGGCTTTACCGATAAAGCACCCGGCACCGTGATTGAAAACCGTAAAAAAATTGTGGTTGCCTGCGGAAATAATACTTCCTATGAAATTGTGTCCCTTCAATTAGAAGGCAAAAAGCGTATGCAAAGCGATGCCTTTTTATTAGGGCATAAAATAGAAATCGGTGAAAGGATAGGGTAATATGTTTTACGGCGGTTACGGCTATTTTGGCAGAGGTTTGCAATTTTCCGATGATTTTATGTGGCAAATTCTTCTCATTGCCATTCCGTTTTTTCTCTGCCTCGGTGCGCAGATTTTAGTGAAATCCAGATATAGAAGATTCTCGCGTGTGATGAATTCACGCGGCTTGACCGGTGCGCAGGCAGCCTATGCGCTTTTGCAGGCTAACGGCGTGAGAGATGTGCAGATTATGCGTGTTGCCGGCAATTTGACCGATAATTATAATCCCAAAACCAAAACCATCAATTTATCCGAAGGGGTGTATGATTCCACCTCGATTGCCGCTGTCGGCATTGCCTGTCACGAAGCAGGGCATGCCTGCCAATATGCGGAAGATTATTTTCCGATGAAAGTGCGTGCAAAGGTGATTCCCGCAGCGAATATCGGTTCGGCAATCGGTATGCCTCTTTGCCTGATTGGCATTATTTTCTCTTTTGGCTTTTTGTTTTATATCGGTATTGCATTATATTCTGCAGTATTCCTTTTTCAACTTGCCACCTTACCGGTGGAATTTAATGCTTCTTCAAGAGCATTAAAAGCCATAGAAGCCGGTCATTATTTAAATGAAGAAGAATATAAAGGTGCCCGTGCCGTTTTGCGTGCGGCTGCGCTTACGTATGTTGCCTCTATGGCATCCACACTGCTGACGATATTCAGATTATTACTCATCAATAACAGACGACAATGAATGCAAGACAGTTTACATTTTCTATTCTCTTAAAACAAAAAAAGAATCGTGCGTTTTCTAATTTGTTATTGGAGAATGCTCTAAAAAACAGTGAATTCACTGCCACCGATAAGGCATTTGCCACAGCGCTGTTTTACGGTGTCATACAAAAGAAAACAGGTATCGATTATCAATTATCTTCCGTATTACGCCAACCGATCAAAAAACTCAGAGATGAGGTATATATTGCTCTGCAAATGGGTGTGTACCAACTCTTTTTTATGGATAAAGTGCCGGCAAGCGCTGCGATTAATGAAAGTGTGAAACTTGTAAAAAAGAATAAATGCGCTTACGCTGCCGGTCTTGTTAACGCCACGTTGCGTAATATCGACCGTCAGGGATACCGCTTGCCCGCGCCGGATGAAATAAACTATTTATCGGTCAAATACAGTGTGCCGCAGCACCTGATTGAATTGTGGAAGCGTGATTATAGCGAACAAACGGTAATAGGCGTATTAGAGTCTTTACAACAAAAAGCATCTACCGTTATTCGTGTGAATACACTTTTGACAGATGCCGATACTTTATTATTAAAACTCAAAGCAGAGGGCGTAACGGCACACAAAAGTGAGTTGCTCGAAAATGCGCTTGTATTGGAAAAAACGGGCGATATCGCTGCGTTACCGTCATTTCGAGAAGGCTTGTTTCATATAGAAGATACAGCGGCGCAAATGGCAGCACTGCTTTTAGAGGCAAAGCCCGGTGAGCGCGTGTTGGATGTTTGTTCCGCACCCGGCGGCAAAGCATTTACCATTGCCGAGCAAATGAGAAGCGGTGAAGTTTATGCGTGCGATGTGTATGAAAACCGTGTCGGCTTAATTCGCAGCGGTGCCGAGCGTTTACATATTGAGTGCATCAAAACTTTTGTACAAGATGCTACGGTGTTCAACCCTTCTTTCGGCTTGTTCGATAAAGTGCTTTGCGATGTGCCGTGTTCCGGGCTCGGCATCATTCGTAAAAAGCCGGAGATTATGTATAAAACGGCAGAAGAGATAGAAGCGGCTTCTGCCTTGCAGTACGATATTTTATGCACTTCTTTTCGCTATTTAAAAACAGGGGGAACACTTGTATATGCCACCTGCACGTTGCGAAAAGCAGAGAATGAAGCAGTTGTGGAAGCGTTTTTAAAATCACAAAAAGCCACCTTGGTACATATGAAAACATACTTTCCGCATACCGATAAAACAGACGGCTTTTTTACGGCGGTAATCAAAAAAGATGAGTGAAAAACGAGATATTAAATCTTATAATTTGATAGAATTGCAGCAAACTTTGGCACAAATGGGGTTGCCGAAGTTTCGTGCGGCGCAAATCTACAAATGGTTGCAGGTGCAAGGCGTTACTTCTTTCGATGAAATGACGAACCTTTCTAAAGATTTGCGAAAAAGTTTAAGTGAAATTTTTCTTATCCGCTCCGCAAAAATTGAGCGCAAATTGGTATCCGATATTGACGATACCGTGAAATACCTGTTTTCTTTATGTGACGGCGAAACGGTAGAAAGTGTTTTGATGAAATATAAATACGGTTACAGTATTTGTGTTTCCACCCAAGTCGGCTGTAAAATGGGGTGCAAGTTTTGCGCTTCCACTTTAAACGGCTGTGTGCGCAATTTAACGGCATCCGAAATTTTAAGCCAGATTCACGCAGCGGCAAACGATACAGGTGTCAGAATTTCGCATGTAGTTTTAATGGGCATGGGCGAACCGCTGGATAATTATGAGAATGTGATGCGGTTTTTGGAACTTGTCAGTGATGATAACGGACTAAATATTTCGGCACGAAATATTTCGCTATCCACTTGCGGCATTGTGCCTAAAATCAAAGAATTAGAACAAAAAAGATTGCAAATCACACTTTCTGTTTCTTTGCACGCGCCCAACGATGCCATTCGTTCCGCCATTATGCCTGTCAATCACAAATGGAATGTAGACACCCTTTTAGCGGCGTGCCGTTCTTATGCCGCAACCACATCAAGGCGCATCAGTTTTGAGTATGCGATGATTGCGGGTGTAAATGACAGTGATGCGTGTGCAAAAGAGTTGGGGCAAAAACTAAAAGGTATGCTCGCTCATGTGAACCTTATCCCGGTGAATAATGTAAAAGAAAATTCTTTTCATAAAAGCGGTAAATCGAGAATAGAAGCATTTACCGAAATATTAAAAACATACGGTGTGAATGCCACGGTGAGAAGAACGCTTGGTGCTGATATTAACGCTTCGTGCGGTCAGTTAAGGCGTTCAGCCGCCGAGGTAGGCGCCGATAAGGAGGTATCAAGTTGAAATTAGCAGGCATCTCGGATGTTGGGAAAGTCAGATTAAACAACGAGGATAGTCTTACCTTCGGTTATTTGGAGGATGCTGCATTTGCCGTCGTTTGTGATGGTATGGGCGGTGCCGTCGGCGGCGAAATCGCAAGCCGCATTGCTGTGGATACAATTAAAGAAAAAATTGAAACAGCATACTCACCCAAAATGAATGCGGCGGCACTTGAAAGAATGCTCATTTCTTCCATCACGGCGGCAAATTATAAAATATATGATTATGCCGTTAAAAATGAAATGCAGGGTATGGGTACCACTGCGGTTGCGGCAATTATGAAAAAAGATTTTGTCGTGATAGGGTATGACGGTGACTCTCGTGCTTATGTGATTGATGATACTATTCGCCAATTGACGACAGACCATACATTTATTAACGAATTATATCGTTTAGGCAAAATCACAAAAGAAGAAATGGAATCCGACCCGCGCAAAAATATTATTACCAGAGCGCTCGGTGTCGGTGAAGAAATAGAGGTAGATACCCTTTGTGAGGATATTTCTACCGGTGATACCGTCCTTTTATGTTCGGACGGGTTAACCAATTGTTTGAATGATGAAAAAATACTTGAAATTATCAAGGCGCAAAGTATTGACAGTGCATCGAAAGTTTTGATTGAGCATGCAAATGAAAACGGCGGCGTGGACAATATTACGGCAGCACTGCTTTTCAACGAGGAGGTATAGTATGGATAATTATGTAGGTAAGCGTATTGACGGTAGATATGAAATACAAGAGGTCATCGGCGTAGGCGGTATGGCGGTAGTATATAAAGCCTATGATACGATTGATGATAGAATTGTTGCGGTTAAAATTTTAAAAGAGGAATACCTTGCCAATGAGGAATTCCGCCGTAAATTTAAAAATGAATCAAAAGCGATTGCCATTTTAAATCATCCGAACATCGTAAAAGTGTATGATGTCAGTTTCGGTGAAAGAATTCAGTATATCGTGATGGAATATGTAGATGGTATCACGCTCAAAGAATACATCACCGAACAGGGTATGATTAACTGGAAAGAAGCCATCCATTTTGAAATGCAGATTTTGGCGGCATTGCAACACGCACACGATAAGGGCATTATCCATAGAGATATCAAACCGCAAAATATTATTCTTTTGCAGGATGGTTCCATTAAAGTTGCCGATTTCGGTATTGCGCGTTTTGCCCGTTCCGAAACCAAAACGATGACCAACGGTGCCATCGGTTCCGTGCATTATATCAGCCCCGAGCAGGCAAAGGGCGATTACACCGATGAGAGGGCAGACCTGTATTCCGCCGGTGTGGTGTTGTATGAAATGATTACCGGCACCGTACCTTTCAATGCAGACAGTGCTGTTTCCATTGCCATTATGCAGTTGCAAAAAGAAGCAAAAGCACCGCGTGAGATTAACCCATCCATTCCGCGAGGGCTTGAGCAAATCACGATGCACGCCATGCAGAAAAACCCGAAAGAAAGGTATCAAAGTGCTGCCGAAATGTTGATGGATTTGCGTTCCATCAGCGAAAATTCCGCGATGACATTCCCGTATGTGTTTGCTGTCGGTTTGCCGTATCAGCCGACCGGTGACGCGACCGACCCGACAGATGAGCAAAACCTTGTTGACCTTTTAGAACGTGAGGAAGACAAAGAGGCAGATGAACTCGGCGGCGGTAAAGTAAAAAACGATGATTATTACCGTGAAAAATACGGCACGCCGAAAGTGAAAGATGAAGCGGACGCGGCTAAGAAGAAAAAAATCGGTATTATTGTCGGTGTCAGCGTCGGCGTGATTGCCGTTATTGCCGTGCTTTGCATTATTTTGTTCGGCGGCAAAAAAATCACCGTACCGAAGTTTGTAGGGCTCAATTATAATGAAGAAATTGCAAAGTATGTCAAAGAAGATACTTACGATAACGGTGAAGTACAGTGTAAAATTAAACTCGAATATACGGATGATACCGAAAAATATGCCGATGCCGAAACCGGTGATGTTGTGTATCAATCGCCGGAAGCCGGTATGAAAATTAAGGCATCCAAAACCGTTACATTAACCATTCTTTCAACCGAAGAGGGTACCAAAATTCCCGATATTGTAGGCATGACGAAGGATGCGGCGCAAATAGAACTGAAATCAAAAGGTTTTAAAAACTTTACTTTTGAAGAAAAACCGAGTAAAGATGTTGCCGAGGGCAATGTTATCAGTACCTCACCGGAAGTCGGCACAAAAATAGATAAGTCAACCAAAATCACGGTGTATATCTCTTCCGGTTCCACCTTTGTAATGCCGAGCGTGGTCGGTATGAGCAGGAGTGATGCACAAAAATTCCTTGCCGATTATGATTTAAAGATTGATTTTGAAGAAACAGACAGTGAAAAGAGTAAAGATACCGTTTTGGAACAATCCATTGAAAAGGGATCCAAAACACAATTGGGTGCTTCCCTTACTTTAAAGGTTTCCAGCGGTCAGGCACCGACCACTGAAACAACCACTGAAACCACTACCGAAGCGACCGAAAAGAATGTTGCCATTAAAATCACACTGCCTACCGAGAATGGTCAAGCCATACAGGGCGGTGACGGCAAACTGAAGATTTATTTAGGCAACCAACTGGTGGACAATTCCATTGTCAAGTGTGACGGTGGCGTTTATACTTTTAATGCTACCGGAAAATCCGGCACACAGGAACTCAGTGCGGAGGTCGATGGCAGCGAAGTGATGAGTTGTATTGTCAACTTCGATAACGGTACCTATCAATAATATGGATAGAATTATAAAAGGCATTGGCGGTTTTTACTATGTAAGAACCGCCGCCGGTATTGTTGAGTGTAAAGCAAGAGGGCATTTTAGAAATAAAAAAATGAAACCTTTTGTCGGGGATTTTGTGCGTATCGGTATTCACGAGAATGCCGAAAACACCATTGATGAAATTTTACCGCGCAAAAATGAACTCATTCGCCCGCCGGTTTCCAACATTGATAATTTAATCATTGTAGCCGGTATGGTTACGCCCGCACCAAACACATTTGTGATTGATAAGTTATGTGCCGTGTGTGAACTCAAAGGCATTGAGCCGATGATACTGTTTAATAAAACGGATTTGGAAGATGGGGAAGCGCTTGCCGCTGTTTACCGCAACGCAGGTTTTACATCTTTTGCCGTGAGCGCTAAAACCGGTGCCGGTGTGGAACAAATAAAGCCTTTATTGGCAGGTAAAACCAGCGTGTTTACCGGCAATTCCGGTGCGGGTAAATCTTCACTGTTAAATAAACTTGATGCTTCACTCTCACTGCAAACCGGTGAAGTGAGTGAAAAACTCGGCAGAGGGCGGCACACCACAAGGCAGTGTGAAATCTTTTCTCTTTGCGGTGGTGAAGTGGTAGATACCCCCGGCTTTTCATCGCTTGAAATTGAAAAACTGCAAACCGTTTTAAAAGAAGATTTGCAGTTTTGTTTTCGCGAATTTGAGCCCTTTTTAAACGAGTGCCGTTTTACCGGCTGCGCCCATATGAAAGAGAAGGGTTGCGCTGTGAAAAAAGCGCTTGAAGAGGGCAAGATTGAACCTTCGCGTTACGAGAGTTACCGTATGCTTTACGAACAGGTGAAACATATTAAAGAGTGGGAACTCAAATAAACTTATTCACAATTTTAACCACCGATGCATAGGATAAAGCAGTTAGCCTACCGGCTAATTCTATGAGCATTGGTGGTGTTATTTTGTGAAAAGGCGTGTACCGAAAATTTGTTTTATTATACCTGCCATTGCCTTTGGTATGGTGCTTGCCTGGTGCATGCCGCAAAAGTTTTTACTTGTTATTTTATCGCTGATGCTCATTATATTAGGAATCGCTTTAATCATAAAAAGTTGATTTATTTGGGGAGGGTCATTATGCAAGTGGTTGTGTGGAAAAGTCCGAAAGCACTCAGCGGCTTTTTGAGAAGGGTGTTTGGCATTAAAAAAATACACGATTAGCAGTGGCAGAGGGGGTTAGCCCGTTTTTGGCACCGTAAGAACAGTAATATACGCAGAGGCAAAATTTTTTATTGGCACTCTCCATACGGAGAGTGCCAATAACGAAGTATTGGTTTATTTTGTCTGCTTCCACTCACCTTAGGCTTGTGAGAGTTGAACCCTGATAGGTTTCCATCGCCTCTTTTTGCAAAATATTTCGTTAAAACAGCTTGAAATGCGTCAGCATTCC
>CADBJA010000012.1 GCA_902794945.1 Oscillospiraceae bacterium | reverse complement strand
GTTTGAGAATCGGGATGAATTGTAATTTCGGGCACGGCGGAATTAACAAAAAAACTCTCTTGCTTTTCCGGTTCGCTTAAAATGATGGTATTCCCCTCCCCTTTTACACGGTAAGTATAAAACGCACCGAGCGTTAAAGTTTCACTTGCACGCAGCGCATTTACCTGTTGTTCGTTTATTATTAGCGGTTTTTCGGTGCAAAACCAATTCAAAACATCATTCCCCTTTGATTGATTACTTAAAATATTAACCTGCTTTATTATAACAAAGCAGGTTGAATAAGGCAAGGGATGTATTTTTATGGTGTAAAAAACACCATGTTTAAGTTGTAACTAATTCAGTAAAAATACCTTTTTGGAGCATATTTGTACAATTATGTTATCTTTTTCATTAATTCTTCTGCAATACCGAAAGCGAATCCTAATTTAAATTGAAGATAGAAAATATATATAGCAATTAAAGCACATAGAAATAAAGTTAACAAATTAGGAATTCCATTGTATTTAAGATATATTCTAGGATGTATTAAATCTGTTAAGAAAGTTGAAATAACAGAATATATTTTAAACCTGATATTCCCTTTTTTAATATGTAAATACACTTTATCAAGATATTGTTTTATTTTTTTATAATCAACTTTTTGTAATTAACGCCACCTCTTTCAAAGACGGCAAGAAATACCGCAACAAAATCGGCGACCATATGGAATTGCGCAAAGTGTCCGATGCCATTTGCCGAGAACATGGAAAATCCGTTTTGGAGAATGCTCCGTTTTACGGCGGTCAAAAGAAAGACTATTGGCTCAAGCAAAGCGGTCAGTTTTCTCACAGAGAAATGTTGCGCAAAGATATTGAGGATGCGCTGAAGTATGTGACGGATTTCAGAGACTTTCAGCGATATATGTACACTCTCGGCTATCGTGCGCCTCACGGGTACAAAGGTGCGCACATCGCCCTCATCGGACCCGGGTGGCAGCGCCCGATAAGGATTGACCGCTTGAATAAAAGCTATACCTTAGAGGGTATTACCAAACGCGTTAATCAAAACAGAGAAAATGAAAACATTATTGTTTTCTATAACAGCCCGCCGAAAGTGCGCAGACCGTACTATCCGCAAGTGTATCGCTATTATAAAAGTGACGGCAACTTAATTAGCATAATTATTTTTATTTTTCAATATTAATACCTTCAATGAAAAAAGATTAGGAAAAAATCCTAATCTTTTTTAGCAATCAATCATTTAAAAATAAGCATAGTAAGTACATTTAATCATACCGTTGTAGAGTTTGCGGCGTTTGCGGGCTGTGGCGCCGTAAATTTTTTCAAACTCTTCATCGGGTGAAATAATGTTATAACTCCACCCTCTTTTCGGCACAAAGAGTTTACCCATCGTTTTATAAATTTCTCGTGCGGCTTTTACATCCATCATCCTTTCGCCGTAAGGCGGGTTGGTAATCAGGGTTCCCTTTTCGGTTGAGGGCGCAAAATCTTTAATATCTGCCCTATCTAAGGTCATTAATTTTCTCACACCGAAGTGAGAAGCATTGGAATGTGTTAATTCAATAGCGGCGGGGTTAATGTCGGCACCGAAGGCGTGAAAATCGGTATCGTGCTTAATACCGTCTAACGCACGCATACGCTCTTGTTGCCAGTGTTTGGTATCTATCATTCCCCACTGTTCACTCACAAAACCGCGGCGGTAACCGGGCATAATGTTATTAGCGAGCATTGCGCCTTCTATTAATATAGTGCCGGAACCGCAAAACGGGTCGTATAAAGTATGGTAATGTCGCACCCTTGCAATTCTGCACATAGCAGCGGCAAGGGTTTCTTTAATCGGGGCTTCATTAGAGCGTGTGCGGTAACCGCGCTTGTGCAGCCCATCGCCGGAAGTATCAATCATCACCGTGACTTCATTTTTTAAAATAGAAAACTGAATTTGATAAATCGGTCCGTCTTCTTCAAACCACGAGATACCGTAGTCGGCAGTTAAAGAGCCGACAATGGCTTTTTTGATGATTTTTTGGCAATCGGGTATGGAATGCAGTGTCGAGTTTAAACTCCACCCTTTTACCGGGAAAGCGGCATTTTTGGGTAAATACTCACTCCAGCGAATTTTTTTAACATTTTCAAACAGTTCATCAAAAGAAGCGGCGTAAAATTGCCCTGCTACAATTAAAATTCTTTCCGCAATGCGGGAGCAAATATTTGCTCTTGGAATGTACGAAACATCACCCTCAAAAAGTACCCTGCCGTTTTCGGCAGTTACATTTTGAAAGTTTAATTCTCTTAATTCTTCAGCCAATAGGCCTTCTGTGCCAAACAGGCACGGTGCGCAAAATTTCATAAATACTCCAATGGTTTAAAAAATGTAAAATGTAGAAAGTAGAATGTAGAATTATGGCAAGGCGATGCCTTGCAAAGAAAAAAGAAGAAAGAAAAAAGAATAATGAAGGGCCAGGCAGCTGCGGTCTTTGACCGCAGAATGAAGTCGCTTCGCTAATGAAAAATGAAGTCGGTGGCTTTGCCACCTAATGAAGCCGCCACTGCGTGGCTAATTAAGGGCGACACATTCGCACTTGATTATAAAGATTTCTCGACAAGCTCGAAATGACAAATCATACTCATCGTAGGGTGCGATGCCAACAACGCACCGATTGTAAAAATTCTTCGTTACACTCAAAATGACACAAAATAAGCCTCCCTTGTGTAAAGGGTGACTCCCTGCAGTGCAGGCAATGTCATCAACTTAAGATAGTCACAAAGAAGTTATTTACTTCTTTGTCATCTTAAGCTTGCCGAAAGATCTTTTATTTTCGGAGTTTCAGTGTGAAAAAGATTCTTCACTGCGTTCAGAATGACTCGTTTTTTTGAAAAGTGCCTTAAGTTGACGACATTGGCAGTGCAGGGAGATGTCACAAAGTGACAGAGGGTACGAGCTCCGGTTAGGAGGGGGACCGCATTAGCGGTGGAGGGATTGTCGATATAATAATGACAAATCATACTCATTGTAGGGTGCGAAGCTTACATCACACCAAAATATAGAGCGAAGCGGAACGAGTGCGAGTGCCTCGCCCTTCATTCTTCTTTCTTCTTTTTTCTTCCTTCTTTGCGAATGCAGTGAGAGTGTCATTCCGCATTCCGAATTATTAAGGGAGGGCTGTTGCCCTCCCTGCTTGTTTTATTTCATCAATGAGAGATTACAAAACTTCTGCCATTAATAAGCCGTATTTTCCGTCTTTACGCTTATAAATCACATTTACTTCTTCTGTTTCGGCATTAAAGAACATATAGAAATTGTGACCTAACAGGTTCATTTCAAGAATGGCTTCTTCTACAAATTGCGGTTTCATTTGCACACGCTTTTCTCTAACAATGTCAAAAGCGGTTTCTTCATAAATTTTTTCGGGATCCTCCGCAAAGAAGGAGTCAATAGAAGGCGCACCCTTGATTTTTCTCTCTAATCTGGTTTTATTTTTTCTAATCTTACGGATTAAAGAATCTACCGCTTTGTCAAGTGCTTCAATTCTATCATCCGACACTTCTTCGGCTCTTAAAATCAGTGAGCCGTTTTTTGCGGTGATTTCAACCTTTTGGTCATCATTATCGGTGCTGACAGTGACATCTGCCGTGGTGCCTTCACCCAACAATTTATAAACTTTGGCAAGTTTATGCTCTGCTCTTTCAATAAAGGAATCTTTTAATGTACATTTTCTTGTAATAAAGTTTGTATTGCTCATAATAACAACTCCTTGTTGTGTATTGAAAAGATATTTCTTTTCAAATTTATTATACCATTATGTTGCGCATAAATCAATATAATACTTTAAAAGTTTGGAGTGTGGAGTCAAATGCGGGTCAGTTTCGGGCTTTGACAGCAGAATGAAGTCGCTTTGCTAATGAAAAATGAAGTCGGTGGCTTTGCCGCCTAATGAAGCCGCCACTGTGTGGCTAATTAAGGGCGACACATTCGCACTTGATTATAAAGATTTCTCGACAAGCTCGAAATGACATACAGATTGTCATATCATTATGATAATCTGTATAAATTTTGACAACCCCTCAGTCGTAAAAATGCGACAGTTCCCCTTACGGAGAGCCTTATATTTTTTTATAAAATTAATAATTATTATAATCAACACGCAGTGTTGCCACCATTCATTCCGCATTCCGAATTAAAATAACTCCCCTTCCACCGCAAGCGGTCCCCCTTGCTTGGAGCGCACGCCAGACCCTCTGTCACTTCGTGACGTCTCCCTAACAGGGAGCGCCTGACAAGGGGAGGCGTTATTATCAATTATATTATATCATAGATAAAGACTCACCGATTTTTATTGACATATTTTCAGCAATTTTTAATTGCTTACGAGCAGAGAAAAACGCAAATTTTTCCATAAGATCCTTTCTTAAATATCCTTCATTGTTTTAGTCGTTAGTTTTCGCTGTAATTCGTTTTTTACTGGTCAAGCAGGCAAAGAGAAAAGGCAAGGATTTCTCCTCGCCCTTCCGGTTAAATCTAATTATTTTTAGTCTGATTCCGTTTCGGTTAAAATAATATTTATGAGTTCCTTTGGCGTAACAATAAAAGTCTTATTAGGGAAGTGTTTAATATTTCCCGTTACCAAATAAGCGTCCTCGTCCTTGCGTTCCTCCATAACAACCTCGTAGAATACTCTATCTTTTGGGTCGGGCAGTTCAGTGTCAATGCTTTCAGCGTCAACATAAATTGCCTTACTATTAATTGCATCAAGAACAGCATTAATGATTTCATCATTAAAACTGAATTTCGGTCTTGCAAGAACTTCCTTGTATTCGTTTGCGATTTCCTTGTTCAGAACAGGAACAATAGGTCCGTCAAAGGTTAATTGCAAAACACTTCCCGGAACAGAGTTCCACTTAAGCATGGCAGAAACGAGAACGTTGGTGTCTATGACAACATAATACTTCATTTTTTACTTCCTTGCTTCGGCTATTTCTGCATTGATATCATCAAGCGTCATATCGGCAATGCCGTTTTGCTCTGCAATAAGGCTTGCCGCTTTCATTGCTTCAATTCCTTTGTTTTCCGACTTGCTGTCCAGCGTCATGCTGAACGGTATCCCGTTACTTTGAATAAGACGAGAAATACACATACGCATATAGGTCGGCAAATCAATACCAAGCTTTTCGCAAATATTTATTGCTTGAATTTTGGACGCATCATCCGTGCGAAACTGAACTAATGAGCTTGCCATAATCTCATCTCCTTTCTTTCACTTATATTATACCCCAAAATGTAATCAAATGCAATCATTTGTTTTCAAATTGCAGAACATTTCATTGAAAATACTTTTTCCAAAGATAAATGCCGTTTTTTGCCAATTTTTTACTGTCCAAGAGCAGAGAAAAATGCAAATTGTTTATCGTAATTATTCTTTAAATATCCTTCAACATTTTGCGTATTGTTATTTGCTGAATATCATTTTTTACCGGTCAAGCCGGCAAAGAGAAAAGGCGAGGATTTCTCCTCGCCTCGTCTTAATTATATGCTTCTAATATGAATCTTGCACCTAATCTGAACCCGACCTTAAAGCAATCAAGTTCAATTAGGTTTGCAAAATTGTTCGCTCGCTGTAAGCAGCCTTTCTAACAAATCTTTTTGCTCATCAGTTAGTGTTTCTTTCGAGCGTTCTTGATTTTGATTAACTAATTTGAGCGCTTCCTTGCAATTTGCATCGTTCTCAATGCGGCTGTATTCTGTCGGTGTAATATTACCGTACCAAAGCTCTTCAAGAATATCCATAACCTTACTTCGTATAAATGATTTCGTTATAGACTAATGTTTTTAATTACTAATGTTTTTAATTATTGTTGTAAAATGCAAAATGCCATAACGATTGTTTCTACTTACTTTCAAAACCATCGTTATGGCACCTTCTCTAAAGTGCAGTGGTTTTTAATTTTACGGTTGCATTAAGCCGACTTCTACGGCGAATTTGTAATAGTATTGCACATTGCCGGTGATGGCGTTTATCACTGTGCTGCGTGCGGCATCAAAATAATCGGGGTTATCGGAACTGCCGGTCACTTTATCACCCAAAGTGTAAGAAGCATAGGAATTATTACGCACAATTTGCCCTACCGAGCATTGCAACGCCTCTTGATACACACTTTCATCAAAATGATTGTCGGGTATTTGAATCCTGGTTCTTACGGTATCAATATATTTTTCGTAAGCGCTGTGGTTGGATCCGACAGCGGTTTTATTGGTAGCGTGGTGTGCTTCGGAAGCATCTGCCACAAAGTGAGAACCGCGGCTTAAATTTGCCAAAGCATCGGATACATTGCCCGCTTTATAATACTCCACCGCTTTATTATAGTATTCTGTTGCTTTCACCTTTGCCGTTGTTTTGCCGGCGTGGTAATTGGTTTCGGTATAAGGATTATAAAAATGGGTATCGAAAATAAAACCGATGTCATTTTTATCGGGCCAGTCGGCATTTTCAATCAAAACAGAAGAATTGGCAGAGGTGTTATAAATACAATCGCCTTTATCGTTCGCAAGTACACGCAGTGCGGTGGCACAAATATACTGGTGCGTATGGTCGGCACCGCCCGCTTGAAACTCTACCTTGTAGTTTGCACCCAAAACATGGTTTGCCTCTTCATAGGCGCGCTCATAGCGGTCAAAATTATTAATACTTGTTAAAGAGTAATCATCACCATTGGTAATATCAATAATAAAATCGGGTAAATACTTATCACCCTCATATTCATATGCCGAGGATGTTAAGAAAACAGTGCTTGTGAGTAAAACGATACAAAGACAAAATGTAATGCATTTTATAGCGATTGTTTTCATTGCGCTTCTCCTTTGGATTGATACTTTATAGTCAAGTGAATATTAAGATTTCTCGACTACGCTCGAAATGACAGTTAAAATTTCACAGAATATTTTTTAGAACTTTTGCAATCACCTAATTGTTACTTTATTATATCATAAAAATATATCGTATGCAATTCTTAATTCATCAAGGCTTCAAAAGCATCTCTTACACTTTCTACCGCTACAATTTCAATTTGTTTTTTGAGTTTCTGTGAAATATTTTTTAAGTTATTTTTCGGAATAATACACCGCGCAAACCCGAGCCTTGCCGCTTCGGAAACACGCTGTTCACAACAAACCACACTGCGCACTTCACCTGCAAGACCGACTTCGCCAAAGGCAATCACATCATCCGGCACCACAGCATCTTTTAAAGAACTGACAAGTGCAAGTGCGACCGATAAATCTGCTGCAGGTTCATCTAAACGCAACCCGCCGACTACATTGACATAGGTATCCATATTACCTAAATAGTAGCCTGCCTTCATTTCGAGCACGGCAATGAGCATATTCATACGGTTATAATCAAAACCGGTCGCCATTCTGCGCGGGTTGCCGAAGTTTGTGGGGGCTGCAAGCCCTTGTACCTCGGCAAAGATGGGGCGGGTGCCCTCCATAATACAGGCAATACAGGTACCGGAAACCCCTTTCGGTCTGCCGGAAATGAGCATTAATGAAGGATTTTCCACTTCTTTTAAGCCACTGTCCCCCATTTCAAACACACCGATTTCGTTGGTAGAACCAAAGCGGTTTTTTGCCGCCCTTAAAATGCGGTACGCCAACTGCTTGTCCCCCTCAAAGTAAAGCACGGCATCAACCATATGTTCTAATATTTTGGGGCCGGCAAGGTCACCGTCTTTATTCACATGCCCCACAATAAAAATAGGGATATTGTTGCGCTTGGCGCAGTTCATTAAAATATTGGTACATTCCCTGATTTGGCTCACGCTGCCGGCGGTAGATTGCGCCGTATTGGCTACCATAGTTTGAATGGAGTCAATCATTACAATATCGGGTTTCATTCTTGTGACATAATCGCTGATGGCGATAATATCTTTTTCGGGCATAATGAAAAGGTTTTCGGTATATACATTAAGCCTGTTTGCACGCAGTTTAATTTGGTGCGCACTTTCTTCACCCGAAACATACAAAACCTTTAAATTTCTGCCGAGGTATTCGCAAATTTGCAATAGCAGTGTGGATTTACCGATACCGGGGTCACCGCCGAGCAGTATTAAACTGCCCTGCACAATCCCGCCGCCAAGCACGCGGTCAAGTTCTTTCATACCGGTTAAATAACGGTGTTCATCGGTAATCGTGATTTGGTCTATGGGCATAGCCTCGAGTTCTGTCGCATTTTTAACATCGGCATAGGTGGAATGCTCGCTGATTTTAATTTCTTCCATCGTGTTCCACTGCTTACAAGAGGGGCATTGACCGTACCACTTGCTACTGTCATACCCGCATTCGGAACAGACATACATTGTTTTTTTAGCGCTTTTTGCCATGTAATTCTCCTGTTTGTTTTAAATAATCGTTAATGCCCAAAAATACATCGAATGCAAATTTGTGACGATAATCTGAAGTTTTAAACTTTTCTAATTCCGGGATATTTGACATAAAGCCGCACTCTAAAAGCAGTGCCGGCATTGTGGCTTTATGAATAATGTAAACACTGCTATCCATCTCTTTTAAGGGGCGGTCATTCCCCTGTTGCACATTTTCTATAAGGCGACCGCGTATGGATTCGGCAAGCACTTTACTGTTTGTGTGATTCGGTGAATAAAAGAGTTGTGAGCCGAAATACTTTGCATCATAAAAATTATTCATATGTAAACTAATAAAAATAGAGTTTGGATAACTTTCGGCTATTTTTAGGCGGTTGTGTAAATCCGATACATTTTGTTCACGCAACGAAGCGGTGTGATCATCACAAATAAAATAATCACCCTCGCGTGTCATCACCACACGAAACCCGTTTTGTACCAAGATTTCGCGCAGTGCAAAGCCGAGCGATAAGTTAATATCTTTTTCGGCAGTACCGTCCTTTGCCACAGCGCCGCCATCGGGACCGCCGTGCCCGCAATCAAGCACAATCGTAAAACTGTTTTTAGCAGCGGGTGAATCGGTTTTACGGTGGATGGTGGCAAACAGATAAACACCGCTTACAAGAATGAGCAACAATATAAATATTAAAAAGAAAATTAAACTGAGATACCCTGCTTTTTTCAAACAAACACCCCTTTTCGTTTAAATATATGAAAAGTGGTTTAAAATAATGAAAAAGTCAATGTTCACAACATTATTTTAGCATAAGTACAGGCACATTTCAAATATAATGATGTAAAAAGGAGGATTCAAATGTTTAAACTACTTTTAAGCGTACTTTCGGGGTTATATTTTTTTGCATTAAATGTGAGAAATAACTTATCATTCCCCAAAAAACTGTCACCGGAAGAAGAAATGAAACTGCTTAATGAAAAAGAAAACGGCTCGATGGCAGCCCGCCAAAAACTCATAGAACATAATTTAAGGCTCGTTTCACACATCACAAAAAAGTATTATTCCAAAACCGGTGAGCCGGAAGAATTAATCTCTATCGGCACCATCGGTTTAATTAAAGGTGTAGATACCTATAAAACAGAGAAAAAAACAAAATTAAGCACTTACCTTGCTAAATGTATTCAAAATGAAATATTAATGTATTTCAGAACCGGTAAAAAATCGGCACAGGATGTTTATTTTAATGAACCGATTGATACGGATAGTGAAGGCAATCCCCTCACCTTTTTAGATATTGTGGCGGATGAAGAGGATATTGCAGACACCATTGATTTAAAAATTAAATCCGAGAAACTCAAACAATATGTGAATGAAATAAAAAATGAAAGAGAAAGAACCGTTATTATTAAACGGTTCGGCTTGGACGGTGAAGAAGAACTCACTCAAAAACAAATTGCAAAAAAACTCGGTATTTCACGATCCTATGTATCACGCATTGAAAAGAAAGTGATTGAAGATATGCGAAAAAAGTTTAAGGTTGACGAAGAAAAAGATAATTAATAAATTGGTTTTATTATTTTAAATAATCACAAATCACCTGCCATTCCTTTGCTAACTTCTCAAGAGAATATGCTGCATTGGCGGGGCTTGTTGAAGGCAATTTTACCGCCTGCATACCGGTTTGTGAGAATGAATACTTTTGATAATAGACAAATGAAGTATTCCCGTTACAAAATATGGCATCAATTTGGGCAGTATTTAAAATGCGGGTTAAATCATTGGGAATGGCGTTACGAATCGAACTGTCGGAAGAACCTTTTATTTCACAAGAAGCGAGAACATCCCACAACGCAATATGATGCTTTAATAAAAAAGTTTTCTTTTGTGCGTGTGTAAGTGGTTCTTCATCCTCTAAAACAAGAGCAAGGGTTTTCCAAAAACGATTTCTCGGATGGTCATAAAAAAACTGCCCTTCACGGGATTTTACGGAAGGAAAAGAACCTAATATTAAAATTTTGCTTTCTTCATTAAAAATCGGGTCAATATTATGTATGGGCATAGGGGGCTCCTTGAAAGAATTGTAATATATAGATTGTCAAGACTGTCTACACGCTGAAAGTTTCGGATTACTCCGAAACTTTATTTGTCTGTTCTTTTATATATTTTTCAATTCGGTCTACAAATTTAACTGCGTTTTCATGTTGCTCAACAACTTCATTAATTGAAATAACATAAAAATCTGCATAGTCGTTATCTTTTCTTACTTCGAAAGCGGCATTTGCTATTTTACCGTATTCTTTCTCTATTATTCCCGTTTTGACATAGTTACGGTTGAAATTAGCCATTACGCCGGCATGTTTTTTAAATCCTACCTCATCTAAAGCGTTTATGGCATTTATGGAATGAAAAATAGCATAATAAGAACGATTTGCACTATCAGAATAACAATCATCGTCTAAAAGAATTTTTGATGCTTTTAGGCAACCTTTTGCTTTTTCTAATCTATAATTTGCAAGTGCAATGTTTTCATCTTTAAGCAACTAAATCCACTCCTTCTTTTTCAATATTTTGGAAGAAAGGATAAGTGCTTTTATACTTTTCATATGTTCCCTTATCTTGAATAAAAACAGATAAAATAACATTATACTTTAAATCTAAATCATAAGTGAAATTCAATAACTTTTTCTTAATTTCACTTCTATCTTCAGGTGAAATATCTGCAATAATCATAACATCTATATCGGACTCATCATCATAATCGCCACGCGCATAAGAGCCGTAAAGCTTAATAGCATACAGCTTATCTCCAAGAATTAATTTTGATTGTTCACAAACACTATCTAAAACAATCTTCAATGTATTCTGTGAGCACATATTTCAACCTCCCTTTTCTTTTTATTATAACCGAAAAGTATATCATTTGCAACTACCACTCAAATAATGATTTACTTTACTTGGAAAAACTGTTCATTATAACAGCTTATATACTCGTATATTTGATAATAGATTGAAAGCAATGCACATTTTTATTTCTTCTTAATTAAATATGCGGCTGTGCCGCATATGAAGTAATGACTAAAGTCATTATGAAGTATAGCAGTTTCACTGCAATATGAAGTAAAATTCATTCCTCATATGCATCAGCATACTTCATACACGCAGTGTACTTCATATTGCGAAGCAATATTTCATTCATTCCGAAGGAATGAATTTCATTGAAAAAAGCACTTCAAAAGAAGTGCTTTTTTCTGGTGCGGGTAACAGGACTTGAACCTGCACATCGGAGATACCAGATCCTAAATCTGGCGCGTCTGCCAATTCCGCCATACCCGCTTATAAACTTTTTTATTTACCATGGGCTGAAAACACTTTTCCAACGACCGTTTTGTGTTCTTGCCAAAGTCCAGCCGTTGCTTATGATTCCTTCACCGTCAATATAAAACTCTACATGAAAACAGATGCATTCGGAATAGTTATCGTAGCCTTTTTTTACACAAATATCATGTTGCTTTATGTTTTCCGCGTCACTTACATAAGATATTTTATTAATATTATGATGTTTTGATTCTGATAATATAACATTTACAGCAGCTTTCATTTCTTCATCGGAATACATTTGAGAACTGCCGTAATCTATTGCGACATCTGTTTGATGAGTGCAAGCGGTAAATACAATAAGAATTAGTATTAAAAATACGAATGTAACTGTTTTTTTCATTTTTTATTATCATACCGACATATGAACTTTGCTCAATTATTATACTATAAACGGTGAAAAATTCAAGTGTTATTTTTCTCGGTTGCGGTGAAGTACCGATTACCGTCTGTGCCAATCACAATAGTACCTTGCAAATCGGTACGAAAATAGTCTATTTTTTGTTTTTTCATAATTTGCAGCACTTCACTGTGCGGGTGACCGTAATCATTATCAAGCCCGCAAGAAAACACACAGTAGCGCGGTTTTACATACTTAATAAATTTAGATGAACTTGATTTGGAAGAGCCGTGGTGCCCTGCTTTTAAAATATCGCTTTTAAGCGGGTACTTTTGCTTAACGAACTCTTTTTCGACCGTTTTGCTCGCATCACCCATAAACAGGTATGAGGCGTTTTTATACTCCACTTTCGTTACAACAGAATACTCGTTTTTATCGGTTTGCGGTTTTTCGGTAATAAAGGTAGTTAATTTCATATCTCCGAAAGTATACACCTTTTCATTGACGGCATATTCCGTTTTCACTTTTAAAGTTTTGAGTGTATTTAAAAGAGTCAGTTCTGTTTGGGTTTTCTTAATATCGGCTGACATTTGCGGTAATACATATAAATCGGGCTTGATTTTATAGAGCAAATCCGCAAAACCGCCGATATGGTCGGAATCCGGATGGGTAGCAATGACCATATCCAACTTATCAATTTCTAATGAATCTAAATACGAATACACATTATCGGCATACGCTTTTTTGGCGCAATCAATTAAGATATGGTACTCACCAAAACAGATTAAAGTACTGTCGCCTTGGTCAACGTCAATGTAATGCACACTTAAATCCTGCTTTGCCGCTTCACTTGATTGCACGGATACGGCGGATGCCGTTTCATCATCCGTATACGCTATAAGTGTTTTCCACTGATTTTTAGAGCCAAAGGTAAAAATGGCAGAGATGATTAACACAACTGCCGCAAGAACCGATGCAACTATTTTTTTGTTTTTACTTTTCGGTTTGCTCATAAATTCTTTTACTCTTCTTCACTATCGGTGGTATCGACTAAACTCATTTGGTCATCCGGCTTCATGGCATTACGCTCTAACCACTGTTCTTTTGTGATTAAAATTTCACGGGGTTTCGCGCCTTGCGCCGGACCGATAATGCCCATTTGCTCAATTTCATCTATAATCCTTGCGCCGCGTGCATAACCGACAGAAAGTTTTCTTTGAATAAAACTGGTAGATGCTGCTTGGTACTCTAATATAATTTCAATCGCTTTTTCTACCAACGGGTCATTTTCACTTTCACCCTGCGGCTCTAAATCAGCATTTTTCTTGCCTTTTTCTTGTGTGGCAAGTTCATCGAACTGCTTTTCGATTTCTTCGTTATATTCGGCTCTACCCTGCTTTTTGATGAAGTTTGTCACCTTATCTATCTCTTCATCGCTGACAAAGCAGCCTTGAATACGCATCGGTTTATTAGCACCCACCGGGTTAAAGAGCATATCACCGTTACCGAGCAATTTTTCGGCGCCGTTTTGGTCTAAAATAATACGGCTGTCTAACCCGTTTGAAACACTCAATGCAATTCTGCTGGGGATGTTGGCTTTAATCAAGCCGGTAATAACATCGGCACGCGGGCTCTGTGTTGCAATCACTAAGTGCATACCGGCAGCTCTTGCCATTTGTGCGAGGCGGCAAATACTGTCTTCCACCTCGTGGGGGGAAACCATCATCAAATCCGCCAACTCATCAATGATAATAACATACTGTGTCATCTTAATCATTTCAGGGTCATTTTTGGCAAGTTTGTTGTATGATTTAATATCACGCACTTTGTATTGTTCCAACAAAGCATAGCGGTTCATCATTTCTTTCACCGCCCACGCGAGGGCACCTGCCGCTTTGTGCGGGTTTTTCACCACAGGGGTCGGCATATGCGGAATTCCGTTATACACACTTAATTCCACGCCTTTCGGGTCAATCATGACAAATTGCACTTCACTGGGCGCCGCGTTAAAGAGAATGCTCATAATCATAGAGTTTAAGCATACGGATTTACCGGAACCGGTGGTACCGGCAATCAGTAAGTGCGGCATTTTGGCAAGGTCGGCAAATTGCGGTTCACCGGCGATATTTTCGCCGAGGGCAACCGTCAATTTTTTAGACTTCATTTTTGCAAATGCATCGCTTTCTAAAATAGAGCGCAAACCGACCATTGTTTTATTTTTATTCGGCACTTCAATACCGATAGCCGCTTTGTTGGGAATGGGCGCAATACGAATACTCGAAGTAGCAAGAGAAAGCGCAATATCGGCAGAAAGGTTCGTGATTTTATTAATTCTCACGCCGACTGCCGGCTTAATATCGTAACGCGTGACGGTGGGGCCGTGGGTAATGCCGACAATTTCGGCATCGACACCGAAATTTTCAAGTGTATCCATCAAAATATCGGCATTCTCCTGCATTTCAAGGGTGGCATCGGATGATTTGCCTTTTTTAGATGCGGCAAGCAAGGAAGTTGCGGGCAAGCGGTAGGTGCTTTGCGGTTGATTTTCGGTATCGGCACCGATTTTGGCTTTATCAAGTTCTTCTATAGCCTGCTCTTTCATATAAAGATTTTCTTTTTTCTCGGCTTCTTTTTTATGATGTCGTTTATTCTCGGCATCAATAATCGCTTGCATTTTAGAATCAAACTCTTCACCGGTGTATTCCTCATCTGCAGGCTCGTTATCACCGTTATCGCCTTCAGTGGGATTTTCTACTACCGATTGAGCTTTTTTGCGGCGGCGCTTGGTTTTTTCTTTGCGTTTGGTTTCTTCACCGGTTAGCACATCCGGCTCGGGGTCATAAATATCTAAATCCGGTTGTTTGCGGGAACGGTATATTTTATTTTCATCGTAAGCGAGTTCATCTAATTCGGCTTGTTCGGCGGCTTCGCGCTCGCGTTTTTCGGCTTTTCTTTGGCGCATATCTTCAATATCGGTCTTGGCTTTTTGGTGCACTTTTTGCGCAGAATTGGTCAGTTTAGAAACCGTGGTACCGGTAATAACCATTAAATCGGTTAATGTGGCAATAATGGCAACAATTTTTGCACCGGTCGGTCCCAATAAAGCACCTAAAGGAAAACCGATTAAAGTACCGATAACACCGCTGCCTAAACTATCATACGCTGCATATTGTTCGCGTACATTATCGGCAAAGGCGGAAATATCGCTACCGTCATACGCTTTAAACAAAAATATGGTTGAGGATAAAAACAAAAGCAATAATCCTACTTCTACCGATTTTGCAATAATTGTTTTTGAAAACTTATCTAACGATACAATTACCGCCAAATAGATAAATAAAATCGGCACTACAAACGAGCAAAAACCTAACACACCGAGCACAAAATTATGAAAATGGTTCCATCCCGATTCACCTTTTATGACGGCAGCCAAAAAGGTAATAACACCGACTACCAATAAAATGATAGCGGCGATTTCACGGTTGCGTTTATTATTTATATCTGCTTGAGAGGGTTTTGCAGGCGTTTTTTTTGCAGCCGTATTCGTTTTTTTCTTTGTATTTTTTTGATTAGCCATAACTTATCCTTTTATGCAATATTTAATTTATTATAACACTTTTAAAAAAATATAGCAATATATTGTTATTAAATATTTAAAATATACAACATAAGGGTAATATTTGACAAATGCGGCAATAATTACTATAATATCGGTATGGAATTAATATCAAACGGAAGAATATTAGACGCGGTATCATTTTCAAACGGTATTTTGTTTGTAGAAATGATTACGTTAGAATCAGGCGAAGCAAGACTTGCTTATCGCTGTTTTGATTTGTCTAAAAAAAATTTTACACCGGTTACGATGGGTGTTTATTTGCTCAACAAATTCGGTCCCGCTTATGAAAAGATAAGCGATAAACTGAATAACAGTGTGTTGTGTGATGCCGCCGTGTTGCCGGATATGCGCGTGATTGTGTTGGCGCCTGACGGTAATTGTGCCATTTTTTCCAAAGACGGTGAACTTGCGTGGAACGGGCAATTCTCGTATCACGACAATTATGTGCGTTCCCCTTTTACAAACGGCAATTATTTTTGGTGCACCGTGCCGGATGAAAACGCTATTGTGCAATACGATGCTTCAAGCCTTAAAACACATATTCGCATCGGCAATATTGACTCGGGCGCTTTTACTTCACCGGTGACACTCTCCATTTATGATGATGTGGTATATATCTGTAATTCGAGCATCGGCAAAATTAAAACCGTAACACTCCCCACTTACAGTGTTGGTGAATACAAGAGTTTTGAAGAACCGATATATAAATACTTTAGAATCGGTGAAAATGAAGTTGTTTGGCTAAAATCCGGATTATATATTTTGTAAATAATTAATCGAGTAGGAGGCTACCCATTAGTTGAGTAGCCGACCTCTCACACCACCGTGCGTACCGTTCGGTACACGGCGGTTCAATCGTAATGCAGAGACTT
>CADBJA010000011.1 GCA_902794945.1 Oscillospiraceae bacterium | reverse complement strand
AATATCCGGAAGATATTGAAAAGAAAATTGCTGCCGAAGCCAACCTCATTTCGGTAGATGCTCTTTCTCTCGCCAAAGAAGCCGGCAATATTAAAGCGGTAAATGTGGTGTTAATCGGCTTGCTTGCCAAAAGCAGTGAAATTGCTAAAGAAGCATGGCTCGAAACTCTCAAAACCACCGTTCCGCCGAAATTTTTAGATGTGAATTTAAAAGCGTTTGAGTTGGGATACAATATCAATTAATCTCTGATTAATTGCACCGCTTAACGCCTCCCCTTGTGAGGGGAGGTGCCGACACCGTCGGCGGAGGGGTAGTATAAAAACCATCAGCTTAACGTCTTCTCTTATGATAAGTTTTATCGTTTTTGCTACTGAGGAATAGTCAATGAAACCATATAATAAAAATAAAATTTCATTTGCTAAAGAGCTACGAAAAAACCTTACCCCTTGGGAAAGAGTGCTTTGGTATGATTTTTTAAGAAACTATCCCGTTAAATTTCAAAGACAAAAAGTAATTGATGATTATATAGTTGATTTTTATTGCGCAAAGGCACATTTAATAATTGAATTAGACGGTGGTATGCATTATCACCCTGCTCAACATAATTATGATGTTATTAGAACAGAAATTTTGGAAAAATACGATTTATTTGTATTGCGCATTCCCAACAATCAGATTGATGAAGATTTTTACAATGTATGCGAATATATAGACAATATAGTAAAAAAAAGAATAAAACACTACTATACAAGCGGTGATACACCAATATGAATGCGATACTACCCCTCAGTCGCTTACGCGACAGCTCCCCTCACAAGGGGCGCCGTTAAATGGTAGTGGATTGTAGTTTGTTATGAAAAAACACATATAAAGGAGGGTTTAAAATGCCATATTTAAGCAAAGACATTGAAACAATGCCGCGCGATGAACTCAAGGCATTGCAATTGGAGCGCTTAAAAAAGCAGATTGCACGCACTTATGAGCGAGTAGAATGTTTTAGAGAGCGCATGGATGAAAAAAGCTTAAAGCCGGAGGACATTACTTCTCTTGAGGATTTGGCAAAGGTGCCGTTTTCTTACAAGAAAGATTTAAGAGATTACTACCCCTTTGGGCTTTTTGCCGAGCCGCTTAAAAATGTGGTGCGTTTTCACGCATCCAGCGGTACCACCGGCAAGCGCATTGTGGCGGGCTACACACGTAATGACCTTGAAACTTGGGCAGAATGTGCCGCAAGAATGATGACTGCCATCGGCATTACGGAGGATGACATTATTCAAGTATCTTACGGTTACGGTCTGTTTACCGGCGGTTTCGGTGTGCACAGTGCGGGTGAAAAACTCGGTTGTGCGGTGATACCGATGTCATCCGGCAACACAAAATTACAAATTCAAACAATGGTTGACTTTGGTGCTACCGTGCTGTGTTGCACACCGAGCTATGCCATGCACTTGGGTGAAGAAGTGAATCGTGCCGGGTTAAAGGACCAATTAAAACTCAAATACGGTATTTTCGGTGCCGAACCGTGGACCGAAAGTATGCGTGAAGAGATTGAAAAGAGTCTCGGCATTAAAGCGTATGATATTTACGGTTTAACCGAAGTCATCGGTCCCGGTGTGGCGTGCGAATGTAGCGAGAAAGCCGGTATGCATATTTGGGAGGACCATTTTCTTGCCGAGATTATTGACCCCGATACCGGTGAAGTGTTACCCGAAGGCTCTACCGGTGAGTTGGTGTTTACCTCACTCACCAAAGAGGCATTTCCGGTGATTCGTTACAGAACAAGAGATATTTGTCGCTTAGAATATACCCCTTGCAAATGCGGCAGAACACACCTGAGAATGTTCAAACCGCAAGGCAGAAGTGATGATATGCTCATTATTCGCGGTGTAAATGTATTCCCCTCTCAAATTGAAGAAGTACTGCTCAAAACAAGCGGCGGCGACTTAACCCCGAACTACCAAATTGTGGTAGACAGGGTAAATAATACCGATACTTTTGATATTAATGTGGAAATGAGCGAAGCGCTCTTCGCCGATGAAGTCAGAAGTATTGAAAGTATTGAAAAACGCATTACCTCAGAGCTCCGCTCCACGCTCGGTATCGGCGCTAAAGTACACCTCGTAAACCCGAAGTCCATTGAAAGAAGCGAAGGGAAAGCGAAAAGAGTAATCGACAAAAGAAAATTAGTGTAATTTTCTTTTGTAGAGAAGAGAGAATAGAGAAAAGAGAATAGTGATGGGAGGGACACCCTCACCCGATTATACTTTTTTCAGTGAAAATGAGGTTTGTATGGAGACACCGTTATTAGATAAATCTTTAGACTTTTCAATTAATGTTGTTAAGTTTTACGAAGCATTTAGCAAATCCGGTAAAAACTTAACAATTGCCAATCAACTATTGAGGTCTGCCACCAGTGTAGGTGCAAATATCAATGAATCCATTTATGCAATTAGCAAGGCTGACTTTATTTCAAAACTACATATTTCTTTAAAAAATTAATTAACGAGTCGCTTTATTGGTTGGAAATACTGATTAAAACAAATATTTTTGAGTATAATTACAACTCTTTAAAATCTCAAGCAATAGAAATTAAAAAAATGCTTATCTCTTCTCTAAAAACAGCGAAACAAAACACTAACTATAATTAACGAGAACAGAAGAATAGATAACGGAGAGTAACGCAAATATCTTTCCTTTATAATCGGGTGCGGGTGTCCCGCCCGCCACTCTTCTCTCTTCTCTCTTCTCTATTCTCTCTTCTCTATTTTCCGGAGGAAAATCATCATGTTAACCAAACAACTTTCTGTTTTTGTAGAAAACAAAAAAGGCAGGCTTTCGGCTATTTTAAACCGACTTGCCGAAAACGGCATTGACTTGTCTGCCCTCTCGCTTGCAGATACAAGCGAATTTGGTGTGTTACGCCTGATAGTCAGCAACCCCGACAAAGCAAAGCAAATATTAAACGATGAAGGTGTCATTGTAAAAATTACCGATGTGCTCGCCGTGGAGTTAGACGATGCCCCCGGCGGTGCCGCTAAAGTGATTGAACTGCTGTATCAAAACGACATCAGTGTAGAGTATATGTATGCGTTTGATACCAAAATCACCGGTAAGGCACTCATGGTTGCCAAAACGGACGATGTAAAAGCCGCCAACGACTTACTCATCGCCAACGGTATTGAAGATGTAACACCAAATGATGTATTTAGAGTGTAAAAAATGATAGAAAAATAGCCACGCTTAGGAGCTTCTAAGCATGGCTTTTTTAATCGGCAATATATTTTTGTTTGCTGCTATTCGGTTTATCGGGTATAGTCATTTTTAATTGACCGGATTCAAGAAGTGGTTTTAATATTTTTGTTTGAAACGCCTTTCTACCGCTAATACCCATAAACTCCTGCATTTGGGCTCTGCTCTTAGGTGAGGTACAAAAGCGCAACAATTGTTCAACTTGTTCCGAACTTGTTCCGTTGGAACAAGTCTGTTCATTTAGTTCTTGTAACGCTTCTTTGATAACGCTGAGCATAAAAACAATAAATTTTGTTGAATTTACATTTATATTGCAAAAATTAAAGCATTTATAGTATTCATTCTGATGCTGATAAATCATAGATTCAATAGGAATATATGAAAAAATCGGGTTCCACTTTGCCAAAAGTAAAGTATGCCATAATCTACCCAACCTGCCGTTGCCATCCAAAAAGGGGTGAATTACCTCAAACTCATAGTGAAAAACACAGCTTTTGATTAATGGGTGCGCCTCATTTTGTTCAACCCAATTTAGCAACTCTTGTGTTAGCTTAGGCACATACTGTGGTAAAGTACCAACATGAATAATATCACCGGTTTGGTAATCGGCAACACCTGCAGCTTCCTCCCGGAAGGCACCGGCGCTTTTTACCAGCCCCTTCATGAGCACACCATGAGCTTTCAGCAAGTCATCAATACTATATGGATTAAGCGTTTCCATGATATCGTAAATTTCAAAAGCATTCTTTACTTCTTCAATATCTTTTGGTGGTGCAAGCACACGCTTTCCGTTTAAAACCGCCGTTACTTGCTCAAGCGATAAAGTGTTTTGCTCAATTGCCAAAGAGCCATGAATGGTTTTAATTCTATTTTCTCGCCGCAAGGTCGGCTTGCTTTCCAATTTTGTTGTTGCTTTCACCTTAGTAGCCAATTCAACAATCTCAGCAACTAAGCTTACAATTTCATTTGTAATATCAAAGGGCGGATTATAACCCAAACAACCACCTCCCATCCTTCTAATATAGTATAACTGATTCGCCGACAAAATTCAACTCACATTCTCACCGGCAAGGCGCTCATGGTCGCCAAAACGGACGATGTAAAAGCCGCCAATGATTTGCTCATTGCAAACGGCATTGAAGATGTAACGGCAAAAGATATTTTCTAAAAAACAAAACAGCATAATAATCGTTCACCCCGCACTCCCTAAAGAGTGCGGGGCATTTTTTATAATACCGATTCATTTATACTACTTATATTTTATGGTGAAATTTACAATGTTTCTTTTTGTGAACATGAAGCAGGTTCAAGTACACTTTTAGATACAATTGAATATTTTTAAATCAAAGAATGTTTCCTTTTGGAAACATGAAGCAGGTGTATCAACCGGTTTTATTGTGTCCGAAAAATGTTTCCTTTTGGAAACATGAGGCGGTTCTAATTCTTTTTTTATATTAAAAAGCTTTTTAGGTTTATATAATATTTATGCGAGTGAAAAATTTAAAACAATTAATTTTTGCCGGTATAAAATGATTCATTTTATGAAGGAAGTATTGATTTTTATGAATTATTAAGATTATAATAGTTATATATAAATATTAAACCATTTACTAATCAATTCACTCGAAAGGAACCGCTATGAAAAAAGCAATTATCATAAAAGCGTTGGCTATGGTTTTAAGTGCTGTTTTGTTACTAACGGTGCTACCGGTTACGGTATTGGCGGCAGTCGATGTGCCGACTACGCCGCAAAACGGCATTCCGCTTGTGATTGTGCGCATTGATGAAAGTGATGCCACCATTGCCGCGGCAAGGCAAAGCGACAGTGAGCACCCCTACGGCAAAATTGCCGATATGAACGGCAGCAATGACCACTCTGTGCGCTGCAAAGGCACGGTAGAAATACTTGTGCCCGATTCATTCACGAGTGAATACGGCTCTTCTGCCGTGCCCGCCGGTGAAATTGAACTTGATTACATTCGCGGCAGAGGCAACTCAACCTGGTCTACCAATGAGGGTGCCAAAAACCCCTACAAAATTCAACTCAGCAGTGCTGCCGACCTCTTTGGCATGGGTGCCGGCAAAGAATGGGCGTTGATGGCGAATGCCGGCGACACGCTCAAATTGAGAAACCGCATTACCTCATGGGTTGGCGAACAAATGGGGCTTGCCTATACCCCGCAAATGGTGCCTGTGGAAGTGGTGATGACCGGCAGCGAAACGCCGAGCCGCTACCTTGGCATTTATGACCTGAGCGAACTGGTGGAAGTGGGCGCCGACCGCGTTGCCATTGACAAACTCAAAAAGAGTGTTACGGCAGATAACCCCGCTATTTCAGGCGGTTACCTGCTCTCTGCCTACTCTAATTATCAGGATGAAGATGAACCGGCAAGCAATTATTTTAAAACCGATACAAGCGGCTTAAAGTTTTTACACCAATCGCCCGAATTTAAAAGTGAAGACCTTGAACCCGGGCGCGCTGACCAGCGTGCATACATTCAAGGCTATATGAATGAACTGGATGCGCTGATTATGGCGGACGGAAAAATAGACGCCGCACGGCATGACCAAATTGCCGCCATGCTTGACCTGCAATCTGCCGCAGATTATTGGTGGATTCAGGAATTTACTACCAACGGCGACGCTTTTATTACCCACAGCACCTATTATTATAAAGAGAGAAACGGCAAACTGTTTTTTGGTCCCTTGTGGGATTTTGACATTGCCTGGGATGGCGGCAGCACGAGCGAAGATGTCGATTTCACTTCCACCTATATGCCGTGGATTGAAAAACTTAGAGAGGATGACCCGCAGTTTGCAGACCTGCTCAAAGCGCGCTGGTCTGTTTTGGATAACACGCTCGGCGAACTGATTGCCGACGGCGGCAAGTTAGATACATACGCCTCTCAAATACGCGCCGCCTATGAGGATGATGACGCCCTGCGCCAAGAGGAAGAAAGTGATATATATACCCCCGAAAATTTGGATGAAACGGTCGCCGCTTTTAAAGAAAGTGTTGAACTGCGCCGCACGGCGATGCGTGCAAATATTGATGCCGTGAACAAGGTGCATGTGACAATTAGTTATGAGGATGAAGGCGCCGTTGTTGCCACCCAACAGGTAAAAATCGGCGAATATCTTGATAAAGGCGCGCCTTTGCCGCGCAAGGGCGATAACATTTTTATTGGGTGGGTTGAAAAAGAAACCGGCAAACCGCACGAAGACTACCGCGTAAGCCAAGACACTACTTTTGTACCGCAATATAAGGCTGCCGGCGATATGGTGGCGCCTGAAAAACTGTTTTTCAGGTTTTATGATATCAGCATAGAACTTGACGCGGGAATTTTTGAAATGGACGATATTTTGGTCTACCCTGCCGCCGCGCAGGAAGATGCTTTAGCAAGCGGTATTTGGACTGTTTCGGATGAAAGCATCGCCACGCTTGATAACTACGGCAGAGTTACACTCAAAAAAGCAGGTGATGTAACTGTGACATTGACGATGTATAACGGGCTGCAGCAATCATACCTGCTTCACATTTATGACCCGGCAACAACCACCCCGGTTTCACCAACCGCCATGACTGCCCCGCAGCGCGTTACCCTAAAACCGGGTGAAGTGTTACAGGTTCAGCCCACATTCCAATACCCGGGCGAACCGCATAGTGTATTGTACCCGAATTATCACACGGATGATGAATCAATTGCCACGGTTGACCCTACAACGGGTGTTATTGAAGCCATTAAACCCGGCAAAACCACGGTTGTGATTACTGCAGTGGACTATAACCAAGATAAAACTTTCACCGCCCGCGTGGAAGTGATTGTGTTAAAAGATGACAGCGCCGATACAGAAACCGACGACAAAACTGACACTAAAACCGACACCACTGTCACTCAACCTACTGAGAACAGCGCTGCCGTGAAGCAAAACACCTCGGCTGTTTCACCCGGCACCGGCGATAATGTTGCCGCTTGCATCATTCTGTGCTTGGCTGTGGTCGGCGTGTGTGTTAGCCTGCCCTGTTGGCGGAAAAAGAAAAAGAGCAAGGATTAAAAAACAAAAAAAGAATAATGGCGATAAAACTGACCGCCGCTGTAGATTAAATTAAGATATAGGCGAGTTCGTTAAAACGAACTCGCTTTTGAGTGTATACAAACTTATTTGTTGACACGCTGACAGACTGAAGCGAGTTCGTTAAAACGAACTCGCTTCTTTTATCATTTATTTAGTTCTGCTACATCTATTAAGGGGATTCCGTTTTGTTTTAATAATGCGGCAAATATGCCGTCACCCGCTGTTAAGTTGCCGCTAAAACTGCCATCATAAATCATTCCAACGCCGCAAGAAGGGCTGCGCGATTGCAAAATAACCAGTTCCGCAC
Organism: Oscillospiraceae bacterium; assembly: GCA_902794945.1. Taxonomy (GTDB): domain Bacteria; phylum Bacillota; class Clostridia; order Oscillospirales; family Acutalibacteraceae; genus RUG714. Next base: position 9,108 of record CADBJA010000011.1, on the reverse strand, counting down.
CCGCCGCCTTCACTTTTTCAAGTGCCGCCGCGGCACCGGTGCGAAACGCCGCATCTACCGAAGTGCCGTTACGGCAACGCACTACCCCGCCGACAATCTCTGCCGGCTCCCGCGGCACGGGCAGCCCGCCCAGCACCTCGGGACAAAGAGGAACCACTTGATGCCCTTTAACAAATTCGGCTAAACGCTCATGGTAATTATTTGAACCGTTGTATTTACATTTTTCGCCCAACAAGCAGGCACTCACCGCAATAATCATAGTTTCCTTTCTATTCTGATACGGTACATAAACCGGTATGGTTTCAGGCAGTTTCTCAAAACTGTTCTTGCCGTTTCGAAAATAGCGGCGTAGGTGAACGAGCGCCTCCTAATCCAATTATTGACTACAATTGCACCCAATAACCAGAACTAATTGGATTAAGCGATTGCGTTGTGATTAATTGTATCAATAATTTGTTTAATAGATGCCCAAATAGCAATATTACTGCCAAACACTTCCACAATACTGCCTTGGTCGGTAAACGGCGCTTCCTGCAATACCGATAAATCTTTTAAAATGCCGTTATGAACAATATACTCAACAATTTGATTGACAAAATAAATCTGCCTACTATCAAGATTTACACTGTTCAAATACTCTGCAAAGGCATCTTTTGCGGCATTCATATCTAAACCGACTATTTCGCGCACAAACTCACCGAGTGGCTTTTCGCCGTATTCCTTTTCATAGTCTTCTTTAGAGCCAACCTCTTTCCATAAAATATCTTCAAGCGTTTTAATATCTTGTGCTGTTAAGGGTTGATTTGTTTTTAATTTTGCAATTGCAATATTATTTTGATTTTGCCTTACATAGTATTCTGCTTTTGCTTTGTAGTTTTGTAAGTCATCATTTTCCAGTTCTGAATCATTCCAATTTACATCTAAAATTTCATCATCAAAATCAGTTAAATACAAAACCTTTTTGCGGGGTATATACTTCATTAAATCACGCAGTTTGATTCTAATGTTTTCAAATTCATTAATTCCAGCAGTATCTACATAATCAGTATGTAAAATTTTATCAATCAAAAGTGATTGCGCCTGTATTTCGGGAATGTTTGATACCCCTGCAATTAAACGGACTTTTTTCATTAAGTCTGTTCTTGCTCGCTTATATTGCTTACCGATAAGGTATGCTAACTCAATACCGTACATCAATGCATCAAAACGCATTGCACTTGCTTCATCTTCATCCGGCAAAATAAGCGGAGCAAGTTCTTCCCCTATTATCAAAGTATCTTCATAAGTAAGTGCAGTATAGTTTTGAGCATTAGAATATAAATCTACGTATTTTAAATGCTGCTTTACGGCAAAATTTTCACGGTTTAACTCTTTTACTTTTTGCACCATTTCATCAACCAAAGATTTTCTAAAAGCAATTAAATCTTCGGTTTGGTAATCAGCATCTTGCAATTTATAAATTATTTGAGATTTTAAGTAAAAAATCGCACCCTGCAACGGTATTTGATTTGCCGTAGGCTTACCTTTAGAAAAGCGGAAAAATTCAAAATTACCGCAAAAGTCAAAGATTAAAAACTTGTCTTTATCTTTACCGTCCATGAGCCCTTCACAAAGGCGGGTACCTCTACCAATCATTTGCCAAAACTTTGCTTTACTCATTACTTTTTTAAAGAAAACAAGATTTAACACTTCCGGCACATCAATACCTGTGTCAAGCATATCAACAGAAATGGCAATTTGGGGCAACTTTTTGGGGTCTGAAAATTCATCAATCGCCGACTGTGCATAGTTTGTGTAATTATCTATCACTTTTGCATAGTCGGGATAGTTCGGGTATTCTTTATTAAAAATATCAAATATTTTTTCTGCATGCGTATGGTTTTTTGCAAATATGATTGATTTGCCGAGTGTTTCACCATAATCAATTTTTAAACCGTCACGCATTAAAACATTTAGCACTTGTTTAATGGTATCTTCATTAATTACCCAATCATTTAAAGCGGATGATTGTATTGAATCAGGCAACTCCCCATTTTCATCGGTAAAAGTGGCTTCGTAAGCGAGTTTATCTTCTTCGGATAAATCATCATACACAATACCCTGCTCTAAAAACTTTACTGAAGATTCTACAGAAACATAGTCAACAAGGTAACCGTCTTTTACCGCTTGCGCCAATTCGTAAGCATAGGTAGGCTCACCGTTACGCAGTTCAAAAACTTCATAAGTATTTTTCTCTACCTCATCTTTCGGCGTTGCGGTAAGACCGACTAACGGCGCATCGAAATAGCTAAAAATATCTCTGTACTTGTTATAAATTGAGCGGTGTGCTTCATCACAAATGATTAAATCAAAATGACCGCAAGTAAATAATTTGCCTTCATCATCCTTTACATCATCAATACAATTCATCATTGTTTGATAGGTTGAAAAAACGCAGTGTGCCGAGGCATTATCTTTTTCTTCACACAAATTCGTTACCGAAAAATCGGGTAATAAATTTACAAAAGAACGCTTTGCCTGTGTAACAAGTGAATTTCTGTCGGCAAGAAAAAGCACATTTTTAATCCATCCGTGTTGCAATAACACATCTACAAGGGCAATCACGGTTCTTGTTTTACCGGAACCGGTAGCCATGACAAGGAGCGCCTTACGGCGTTTATTTTTATCAAAACTATCACAAACCGCTTTAATTGCCGCTTCTTGATAATACCTGCCGGCTATATTGGCATTAACAAAAACATTTTTTAAACTTGTACGCATAGTTTGAAGATTAAACAACTTTTCAAGGTCGCGTTTTGAGTAAATCGCAGCGCACTTTCTTTCGGGATAAATATTATCAGTAATTCTTGTGTCAAACCCGTTGGTTAAAAAGATAACCGGTCGCCTGTGATACTGCTTTTCCAATAAATCAGCATACAGTTTTGCTTGCTGTCTGCCTGTTGCAACATCTTTACAAGTGCGCTTTGCCTCGATTACGGCAAGCGGTTTGCCGGTATCATCATATAAAACATAATCGGCATAACCCAATTCCGATTTATTCGGCATACCGGGCAGTTCCACTTCATTAAGCCAGTTTTTGCCCTCTACCCAACCGGCATCACGAAGCATGGCATCAATATAAATTTTGCGCGTTTTGTATTCCGACAAATCAAGCGGCTTCGGCACATAAGTGGTTTGTTGCTCGGCACGCTGTGCTGTCAGCTTTTCTTTTAATGCTTCATTCTCTTTGATGAGTGCCTGTAAATCAATATCGGGTTGTACCGGAATAGAAATTGGCTCGTTATGTTGTTCAAGCAGTGTTTTATCAAACTGCCGCTCCTCATATGTATCGGAATAACAATATGCCACAAAATCAAAGAAGATAAAAAGGTTTTCAAGGCAAAGTTCCGCTTCATCATAAGAAACGGTTTTTGTTTCGTGTGCTGCTCGGTTGCCAGCGCGGCGAATAAACTCAATGCGCCTAAAAATATCTTCACCAACAATGTCGCGAAACTCCTCACTGCCGATTAAAATTACCAAAGAATCTTGATAAGGCATTACGAGGTCACCGTCAACAGAATACATCCATTTGACAGCTGCTTCCATTGCCCTGCGGCAGTTAATGATGCATGCCGAGGTATCAATATTCAGTATTTTTTCTGCAGCAATCGCCGCATCCGCAAATCCCGAAAACTTCGGTTCATCTTTCAAATAATCAAAGTTGGTCATAGTGTCTCCTCTTCAAGTGAGTTCACTCTTTTGTTTCCTTTTCTTCTGTTTCTACTTCCTCTATCTCTTTAACTAAACAATCTCTCACCATCATTATGTGATTTTTTTGATAGCAATCTGGCCAATATTCTTGATATTCATCAATAGCGCTTATAATGCTATCCCTATCATAAGCAGCCATTACAGCATTTTTATGTGATTCAAATTGACTTTTTGTGAAATGTAAATATAATTTGTTAAGCTCCTTGTTATGTTGAAATCGTCTCTCTGTCTCTCTATTCGTAAAATAAACAAGCGCTGACTCAGCATTTCTAAATTTTTCAAAATCCTTTTCGAGATGATTAAAATGGTTTTCGATGATTCTTTCAGGAATTTCTTCTTCAAAATCTGATAACATACTCAATGTAAAAATAAGACGCGAAGTAGCCGAAATATAGTCAAAAAATAGCCTTTTAAACTCCACTTTATATTGCACATATGTCGTTAAAATTACAACAATAAAACTACACGCTGCACCAACTGAGAAATCCTGTAATAAATGCGAATGTGAAAATTTCACAAATTCGAGGGTTAGTGCAACAATAATACATACAGCAAAGCACACAGAGCATGCTTTGATAACTTTTACTAACGGTTTAAGCATTTTTTATTACCATTACCTTTCTAAAAAATATCTACATAAAAACTAATATTTTCACCTATGCAGATTTGTCAGTCTGCTAACATCTGAAGTTATATATTCCATCACAGCATCAATGTTATCGGCAAAAAGAGTTCCTTTGTTTACTCCAAAAATACTTAGTTGTTTACGAATTTCTTTTTTTGAGTCCGAATTAATAATAATTCTACTGTATATATGCTCTTTATCTTTTGGTATTTCATCAATCATATTGATAAAGTACGGCTCATTATCAAAACGGTTTTCAATTTTATTTGGAAACAGAATAAATTCGCCTTGTTGTATTTTTTGCCTAATGCTTACTTCTTTTGACTGTACAAAAATCAACTTTTCACAAACACCCTTTACATAATTTGAATTAAAATCTTTTTGATCGTTTCCCATTGAAAACAGATTGTAATGTTCAGCAGAATAGGGTTGTTTTTTTACCAAATTTAGGAAACTATCCAAACTAATTTTGCCATATTCGGCTAATCTATACGAATCCGCAATGCCGTTTGTAATTGGGTAAACAGCGTTGTGGTGTATATCCTTTTTTAATATAGTAACTTCTCCATCTTTTTCATCTTCACCTTGACAGGCAAAAAACAAAGCGACTAAAGGATTTGCAGATACATCAAGTAGTCTTGTGGGTAGTCCATAGTGTTGCAATAATGCTAATAAATCTACTGGTTGCATATCTTGTTTAAAAACATCGGGAAATTTATTCTTTGCTAATTCAATTAGATTTCTTTCATAATCAAGCAAAGCTACCCAAACTTCTGATTCTTTGCCTCTTGCTACCTTTGGTAATAGTGACCAATCACAGTTTTCTTGACCACGATACAGAAGTTTGACACCGTAAGGTAAATCTCCTGCAAAAGGATGTGCTAAAGCAGAAACGATTTTTATGTATTCTTCAAAAGAATTAATACGACTTTCTAATTCCATATTATCACCTACCCGAAATATTGTTGCATTAAGCTATCAAATAATAATTGTGCTTCATCAAGAGCCTTCTGCACTACAACTTTTGATTTGTCGACTTCTTTTACGAACCGATAAAACTCTTTTTGTATTGACATTGGCGGCAAAATAATATTCGACTTCAAAATTCCGTCTTGCCCTATGGTTGTCATCGTAGCGGTTTTTGATTGTGCGATTATTTGATTTCTGAAATAATCAGTTGTGGATAAAACTTGCATAAATTCAGGAACACATTTTTCAGTATCTAATGGTATTCTAATTACATGACATTCAAATAACACATTTTCAGGTGTTTTTTCTGGAACAATTGAAGCTTTTCCGATTCCTTCTGCCACAAGTGAAGACCTGCAGAACAACATATCTCCATATTTTAATGAAAACTTATCTATTTCTTTGTTAGTAGCATTTGTTTTGGGAAGATTGTCTATTTGCGAATACATCCTATTAACGACATAAGCAACGCCAAGAACAGCTACATTTCCACTATTAGAATAATCATCTCGCTTTGCAAAAAATCCATTAGAAACTTTCCCATTGATAACTTCGGTAATATTGACTATTTTCCATTTAAAAGGATTTATTGTCGGATCTCCAAACATCTCGACAAATCGGGCTTTGACGAGATCATCAAGGGTTTGCAATTCGTGCTTTCGTGCATTAATTATGGCGGTTACTTTATCAAGCTGTTGAACAACCTTATTTTGAACTAATATTGAATCTTCAATCTTAATTTTAAAACCGCTAAACTGGCTTTTATTGATAATAGGAACAACAGGAGCATTTGCTATTTCTGAAAGCCTTGTTTTAGAGTTCAATAATGCATATGCAAGGTATTTTGGAAGCACTTTTTCATTTGTAATAATAGCATTAATTTGCTGATTAAAAGCGACATCACATTCTGCAATTCCAATTTTTCCTACAATACCAATGCATGTAACAAGAATTGCATCTTTGGGTACAATTCTTGCTTTACTTTTTGCTGCAAGAGATATTTTTTCTTTTGACTCAGAAATCAGGGTTAAATAATCGTCAGAAATTGTATCAGGTTTCACAAAAGAAATGTCTTCGGAATCCCAGTATAAATGCTCTTTCTTACTTGGAGTATTACCTGTTATAATGCTACCTAATTCTTTTAGTTGTACAATCATTTTCATCACTACAAATCCGAATTTGTTTATTTTTTATTTTAAATAATTCTTACTATACCAATACATTTCTTCTCTTATGGAGTGCATTGGTTAGCAGAGCACCTCCTGCTATATTACCACTCAAAGTGTATACTATTTCAAATAAAACATAAGGTACATCAATTGTATTTATCATTGTACATTCCCCCTTCTCAAAATAAATGGTTTTAATAAATTTAACAATTATATTAATGATTAGAGGTAAAATAACAAGAAATACTCTCTTTGGTGCTGACCCTTGCTCTGCAAGCCAATACATTCCATAAAGAATGATTTAATGATTCACTAAACATTCCTTTTATTCATGCATTTGTTGGCATATTCTTCAAGTGTTAATGCTTTTGCTCTTTTAGTTTGCATATCATACTCGACAATAATTTCTTGTTTGTTATTATTATCTACAAAGTCTTTAGCAATAATAAAGGATTCCTTATAATAACTTTCAAAATTAGTTATATCATTTTTAGGATTTAAAATCATGACATTTTCAATTTGAATGTTAATTTTTGGTTTTTCATTCTCAACTTTATTATTAGTGACTTTTTTTAGATTTTTTTGTTTGATCTTTTTAGTGATAAATTTTACCAATTCACTTATTGCTGTTGAAACTGAAGCAATGCTTGCAATTGCGATAAACCAATCAGAATTAAAAAACATTAAAACTTGAGGCACCAAATCATCAAGTGCGGCATTCATTATTCCTCTTCTTTTTAACTCACAATAAGCATTAATATCATTTGTTTTCAAAAGATCAACAATATAATTACACTCGTTTTCAGTTAAAACATCATCAAAGCTTTCAATAAAACAGTTTATCATTTTAACATCTCCTCAAGCTCATCCATTGACTGACTGATTTCTTTTTCAAGTTCCCTAAGCTTAGCCATAATCTCGCTTGTGGGCGGATACTCCACGGGCACATATTCCACCTTTTTATACTTGTTGATAGAAAGGTCATAATCATTATTCACTATCTCATCTTTAGGCACAAAGAAAGATTGCTCCGTGCGTTCCCTCTCTTTTTCCGCTTCACGGTTTTTAAAGCGAGCAATAATATCGGGTATATCGTTTTCGGCAACTTCGCTGCGCTTATCATCAAGGCTGAAACCGTCTGCCCTCATATCATAAAACCATACATTTTCAGTACCGCCATGCTCTGTTTTGGTAAAAATCAAAATTGCGGTAGAAACGCCGGCGTAAGGCTTAAACACACCGCTCGGCATGGATATTACTGCATCGAGTTTGTTATCTTCAATGATCGCTTTGCGGATTGCTTTGTGTGCATTGGAAGAACCGAAGAGTACACCATCCGGCACTATACAGGCGCAACGCCCGCCAATATTTAACATTCTTAAAAACAGAGTTAAAAACAATAATTCTGTTTTTTTGGTTTTGCACACCTTTAATAAATCGGTTGAAACAATGTCATAATCCAAACTGCCTTTAAATGGCGGATTGGCTAAAACTAATGAGTATTTAGATTTATCGGGGTTTTGGTCGGAAAGACTGTCACGGTATTCAATCGTCGGGCTGTCGATACCGTGTGTCATCATATTCATAGCACCGATACGCAACATCGTTCTATCCATATCGTAACCGAAAAACATATGGTTTAAATAATGGTCTTTTTTTACTTTATCAAAAAAGATTTCTTGCTTACGGTTTTCTTTTAAATACTCCCCTGCAGCTACCAAAAAGCCACCGGTACCGCAAGCGGGGTCACAGATAACATCATCTGCTTTCGGTTCCATTAATTCCACCATCATTTTTATAATGTGGCGCGGGGTACGGAACTGCCCGTTTCTGCCGGATTGCGCTATTTTTGAAAGCAAATATTCATACACATCACCGCGAATATCGGCACTTTGTGTTGCGTTCATTATTTCATACACTTCATCAAGCCCCGTGACTACTTTATCAAGCAACAACGGTGTGGGCAGTTTAAAAATTGCATCATCCATATATTTGGAATAGGCACTCTCTTTATCGCTATCCAATTCTTTAATAAACGGGAAAATCCACTCTTGCATAACAGAATACATTTTGCCTGCCGGAAAATCATGAAAAACAGACCACTTTAATTGAGTGCCGTCAATCGTTCTGCCATTAATCTCGATTTCACCGCTAAAAATGCTCTCATATGGCAAACCGAGCATTTCACTTTCTTTGGCTCTTAAATTATCGGAATCATCTAAATCCCTAATAAACATTAAATAAGTAATTTGCTCTATTACATCAAGCGGGTTTACAAGACCGCCTGCCGCAAAGTCATTCCAAATACTATCAATTTTATTTTTTAATTCACCGGTTATCATTTTTTTACCCTTTTCCTATTAAAAGTACATAATTGCCTAAAATTTTACATTTATCATCATACCATAATTTATTATTAATTACAATATAATTTCATAAATGTTGCGTTTTTGGGACTAAAAAGCGAATTTTAGGCACAATTTGTAGCGGTTTGAGAATCGAGTAGGGCGGAATTAACCGCCCTCTCACACCACCGTGCATGCCGTTCGGCACACGGCGGTTCAATTCAAAATTAAATATGTACTTTTTGATAGT
>CADBJA010000010.1 GCA_902794945.1 Oscillospiraceae bacterium | reverse complement strand
ATCGGCAATTCTTCGCGCTCAATGGCACCCATTTGATACCCCATAAATACAGGTATCATTTCATCTGCCGTATCGCGGTAGTAGCTGCACATGGTGATGTCTTTATCGGTAGCAAGTGCTTTGTTCACAAGCTCCTCAATCATATTTTCTTCCACATAATCATCACTGTCAAAAAAAATGATGTATTCTCCCTTTGCGGTTTCAAACCCTGCTTTTCTGGCACTGGTTAACCCACCGTTTTCTTTGTGAATCACCCGAATGCGTTTATCTTTTTTTGCCCATGCATCACACATGGCAGGGCATTTGTCGGGTGAGCCGTCATCCACCAATATAATTTCAAGATATGGGTAAGTTTGTGCGGTAACACTCTCCACACATCGTTCTAAATATTCTTCTACCCCGTAAACGGGAATTACCACACTCACTAACGGATTCATTCTACCCTTTTCATCTCTCTATTCATAACAATTTCCACTTATCGGTTTTACAAATTGTTTTTGTACCACTCAATCGCGGCTTTAATGCCTCTTTCAAAGCTCCAATCGGGGTTGTAGCCCAAGAGTGCTTTTGCCTTGCTGATGTCGGCGTTTGAGTGCTTGATATCCCCTTTTCTATCGGGTCCGAAGTTGGGCTCGGTATCTACCCCGAGTGCTTCGGTTAAACCGTAGTAAATATCAATGAGGTACTCTCTGCCGCCGTAAGCGATGTTAAATGCTTGCCCTGCCGCATCGTGCGGTGCAAGGCAGGCTTTGAGGTTTGCCTCAATCACATTTTCAATATAAGTAAAATCGCGGCTTTGCTTGCCGTCGCCATTAATAGTCGGCACTTCACCGTCAAGCAGTTGCTTAATAAATTTCGGGATGACTGCGGCATACGCACCGTTGGGGTCTTGGCGCCTGCCGAATACATTGAAGTAGCGCAAGCCGTAAGTATCTAAACCATAATGCATGGTGTACTGCTTTGCCCACTCTTCATCACAGCGCTTGGTCAGCGCATAAGGCGAAAGCAGGTTGCCCTCAACACCCTCTTTTTTTGGGAGTTTCGGTTCGTCACCGTAAACAGAGGAGGAAGAAGCATATACAAACTTTTTCACACCGTTTTGCCTTGCAGCTTCCAGCATATTGAGCGTGCCTTGAATGTTATTGAGGCTGTAAAACAGCGGCATTTCAAGGCTGCGCGGCACACTGCCCCAAGCAGCTTGGTTGAGCACATAGTCCACACCCTCGCATGCTTTCATACAAGTGTCTAAATCTTTGATATCGCCCTTGATAAATTCATAATTCGGGTTGTCGATAAATAAATCTACATTCGCCTGCTTACCGGTAGAGAGGTCATCCAATGCCCTCACCTTGTAGCCTAATTTTAAAATTGCCTCGCACAGGTTCGAGCCGATAAAGCCCGCTGCACCTGTGACTAAAAATAAACTGCCTTTTTCAAATTTCACTTCACTGTAACTCATTTTTTGTTCCTTTACTAATGTTGAATTTTGAATGTTGAATTAAGGGTGGGACACCCACACCCATTTTAAAAATAATTTTATTTGCCGTTTCCTTGTCGCTCTCGAATTGTTTTAACAGATGATGTTAAAATTCTTTTTATTTCCGAGCAATCTCTGTATAAAGAATTATACCGTTCTTTACCAATATACTCTGTTTTGTATAGCAATCTCAGCCAATATAAGGATTCATTACACTCTTTTAATGCGATGTATAGTTTGTTTACAAAATCACTTTCACTGCTGGCACATTCACTTTCCGCGATATTGGCGCCTATGCTTGTGCCGCTTCTCAATAGTTGCTTTGACAAAACAAACTCGTTTTTTGTTTGTGTCAGTTCCTTGTAAACATTTACTATATTAATCGCAAATTGTTCACTCTTTTCACTAACTATGTTTTCATTTTTTGCCATTTTTATATACCATTACAGAATCGGTTTAAGATGATGCCAAAGGTTTTACAATCCGATTTCGCCACCTTAATTCATAACTCAAAATTTTTAATTCTCATAAAGCGGATCCTAAGTGAAACGAAGAATCTTTACAATCGGGCGAGGGCAGAGCCCTCCCTCAATTCTTAATTCAAAATTCTTAATTCTTAATTCGTTTGTAATTTGAAAATTTTCAAATTACAAACGCCAATAACTGTACCCTGCTTCTTCATACGCTTTCCTATCCAAAATACCCTTTACATCAATGAGTATTTTCTTGCCGGAGGTATAAAGTGCATCAATATCGCTCATTTGAAGGCTCTTAAATGCTTCGTGGGCAACGGCGAGCACAATGGCATCCATTTCTTTTATTTCAGCCATATCGGCAAACTCCACACCGTAGAGTGCCTTTGCCTCTGCTTTGTCGGCAATCGGGTCGGCAATGACAGGCTCAATGCCGTATTCTTTGAGCTCATTCACAATGTCAATAATTTTGGTGTTTCTCGTATCCGGGCAATCTTCTTTAAAGGTGAAACCTAAGATAGCAACCTTTGCGCCCTTGACTGCTTTATCGGCAGCGATGAGTTTTTTCACAATGTTTTCGGCAACATACTTGCCCATATCGTCATTAATTCTTCTGCCGGAAAGGATAATCTGACTGTGGTAGCCGAGCATCTCTGCTTTATAGGTTAAGTAATAGGGGTCTACACCAATGCAGTGACCGCCCACAAGACCGGGGAAGAATTTGAGGAAATTCCACTTGGTGCCGGCAGCTTCCAAAACAGCCTTTGTGTCAATGCCCATTTTATTGAAGATGATGGAGAGCTCATTCATAAAGGCAATATTAATATCTCTTTGGCTGTTTTCAATCACCTTTGCGGCTTCTGCCACCTTAATGCTCTCTGCTCTGTGCACACCGGCATCCACCACAATTTCATACACCTTGGCGATGGTATCGAGACTCTCCTCGTCCATACCGGATACAATTTTAGTAATGGTATTAAGTCGGTGTACTTTATCGCCGGGGTTGATGCGCTCGGGGGAATAGCCGACTTTAAAATCTACACCGCATTTGAGTCCTGATTCCTTTTCCATAATCGGCACACAAATATCCTCGGTCACACCGGGGTACACGGTAGATTCAAACACCACGATACTGCCTTTTGTGAGGTTTCTTCCCACAATGCGGCTCGCACCCTCTACCGGCGTTAAATCCGGGGTGTGGTCATCATTGACCGGAGTCGGCACTGCCACAATGTGGAATTTGGCACGCTTTAAGTCTGTTTCATTCGCGGTAAATTCCACGGTGGTGTCTTTAATCGCTCGGTCGCCTACTTCATTGGTGGGGTCAATACCGGCTTTGTAAGTTTCAATCTTTTTGGCATTTAAGTCAAAACCGATAACATTCACGCCGCGCTTTGCAAATTCAATCGCAATCGGCATGCCCACATAGCCGAGACCGACTAAAGAGATTTTTTGTTCATTGCTTTTTATTTGTTCGTATGTAACCATTTTTTACCTCTATTTATCCTTAAAAACATTGTTTTCCAAAATCGTAGTGACTACCTCGTGATGTGCTTCGCAGCGAATCAAATTCATGGTAATCATTTGTTTTTTGCCTTTGTAAAAAGTGTTCATCAGTGCATTGTGCAAAATGCGGTTGAGTTTGTTATACACCCTGTTTTTACCGTAAACCAATGCCAAATCTAATGCTTCCTGTGCGGCGCAGTATGCATCCCACTGTTCTTTTATAAACTCTGCATCGCCAATCTGTTCCGAATCACTTTTCAGCCGGTTGATGCGGTTTTTGTTGGCTTCTTCCGATGCTAAAACAATACCGCCCGGGGTTGCCTGCATTAAATACAGTGAAATGCTATTTGTATCTAAATGTATTGCCACGGCAAACCCTTCATTCCATGCCGCATTTCCTTCTCGGTAACCGAATGCGGTGTTGCCTTGACCGTAAAGGATGGTTGCATCACCCCATTTTTCTACCGTGCCGATGCAGTGCGAGTGTTGACACAGCACCAAATCTGCCCCGGCTTTCGCCATTGCCCTGCATTTCTTTTGCAACAGCGGTGAGGGATTTTTATAATGTTCAATCCCGCCGTGGTAAAGTACAACCACATAAGCACACTGTTGTTTTAATGTTGCAATGTCTTCTAAAGAGGTGTATACATCAAAATGATTTGCACCGGGTGTGTTCTCTCCGGCAAGATTAAATTCTGCTTCCGCAAAACTGAGAAAACCGACTTTTTTACCGGCAATGTCTACTACCATCGGCTTTGCCGCCTCGGTTTTGTTTTTGCCTGCACCAAAGTGCAACAAATCGTTTGCATCACAACAATCGGTGGTTTCATTCACAGCCTTCTGCCCGTAATCCAAAATATGGTTATTTGCAAGCGAAAGAGCATCAAAACCTGTTTTTTTAAGAAAAGCAACATCCTCCGGTTCCGCTTTCAGCGTCGGTCCGCATTTGGTAATTGCGACGGTCTCTTTGGTTGCCGGGCACTCTAAGTTGCCGACCACAAACACAGATTCTTGTATCATCTGCCGAATGCTTTCATCAAAAACCTGTGTGCCGCTTTTTCCGAACAGTTCTTTATAATCGTTATCGGGACAGATGTCGCCGAAAATCAATATATCCGCTTTTTTCATTCTTACTCCGTTTTTAACTCCCACATATCTCCCACAATTTTGTCATACTCACTCGGTACAAAATCGGGGGCGCCTCCGGCAGGGAAAAAAGTTAATTCGCCAAAATATACTTTTCCTTCCGCCTCATATAAATCTACACGAACAAACTGAAACGGTTTACATAAATCGGCAGCAATCTGTTTCATCTGTTCAAATCGAACGGGTTTTGGAATTTGAATGTCGGGGTTATGCGGTAATTCCTTGCCAAACGGCAACAAATTCCAATCCATATCATAAAAATTTCTGGTATTGTTGGCGGTGTATCTGCCAACTTCCAACTGCATAAAACGGGGTTTGCCGTTAAAACAGAAAAACTTATAATCCATCAGTCCGCCGCTGCTGTCTTCCAAATACTTTTCAATCACAATGCGGCGCGGCATTTCTTTATATACCCACTCTCTGCCGCTCCAGGAAATATCTTGGCGCAACCATGATTTTAACATTTTTTTTGTTTGCGGAATATTGAGCTGCGATTTGTCTTTGACAATGATATTAAAGCCGCTCCCATGTGCCGCTTTCATCACAAAGCGACTCGGTAGTGATTCAAAATCAATATCATTAGGGTCATCGTACACCCCTAATAAGTCATTTAACAGTTCCTCATAACCGCACGCCTTAATATATTCTCTCACGGCATACTTATCTGCCGCTTGTTGCATCAGCGGATTTTTGGCATTTAACTTGTACCACTGTTGCTTTTGCGAAAAAGTTTGCGGGTTGCTTAAATCCAACTCGTTGCCGGAACGCTTTTTATAATACTTTTTGACTGCTTTTTCATCGGAAATCAGTTTCGGCATCCATTTGCTCAACAAAACATGGTATTCACTAACCAAATATTTGCCTGTGAAACTCGATTTGAGTGCGCTTTTAAACCCCATTATGCATCCTCTTTTGCCATGGCAATATATTTTTGCTCAATTTGCTTTGCCATTGTTTTAGAATTAAATCCGCTATTGTCAAAACATTCCAATATCGTTTGGTTGCTGACTGACGGGCAATGTTCCGCAGCTTCCACGGCACTGACCCAAGCAGTTATGTCTGCGGCATCTGCAAACTGAATAAGCCCTGCTTTTACATCCACAATCTGCGGCACACCGGTAGAAACAATGGTGGGAATGCCGGCAGCTTGCGCCTCAATTGCCGCCATACCGAAGCCTTCACTGTGAGAGGGCATAACAGCGATATCAAAGCAATGAATATCTTCTTGCACAGCGGTAGAATTGCCTAAAAACTGCACTTGTTTTTCAACACCTAAATCCTTTGCAAGCCCCAAAAGAGAATTGTAATAATCTTCATCTACCACTCTGCCAAAGCATACAAAAGTGTACTCTTTGCCTTGCGTATTCAGCTCTTTTAAAAGCCTTATGACCAATTCATAGTTTTTTATAGGAGCAATTCTGCCGACTGCACCGATAACTTTTTTGTTTTCCAACGAAAACTTCTGTTTGGCTCTTGCCGCGCTCTCGGGAGTAGATATGTATTTTTCGGCATCAATCACATTGGGAATAATAACCGCTTTGCTTAACTGTTTTTTATAAAACAAGCGCTCAGCCGCTGCCGGAGAACATGCCCAAAAGTGGTTGGCATATTTATCTATATACGCTCTCATCACTTGTAAAAGTGCTTCATTTTTTGCTCGGCTTACGGCATTACCCTTAAATGTAATGTCTGCATGGCAATGAACCACGCGCGAGGGAATACCGACTTCTTTTGCAGCTTTCATAATTGCACCGCCGATGCCGTTTAAATGCGAGTGAATCACATCAAAAGGTCCGTACTCTCGATTGATTTCACCTAACAAGCGCGTATATTCTTTTTGCCCTGCCGAGCCCACGGAAGGAATATAGAGCATTTGCACCCCGAGGGAGCGAATCTCTTCATCAAAAACGCCCTGCTTTTTTTCACCGGCATAGTGAATCAACATCGTGTATTCCACTGCCCCGGTTTGTTGGCGCAACAGCTCCATAATGAGTGTTTCCGCCCCGCCTGCATTCATTTCACCTGTGCATAAAAGCACTTTTACTTTTTGATTCATTCTATTTTCCACTCTTTGCATCGGTTTTTTTGTGGTAACTTTGCATAACCGCTGTCGGCACTAATGCTGAAATTACCGGTTTAAATGCAAAAATATACTTGTAAATCGGGTAATGTAAAAGTTTATAGCCCTTTAACCTTGTTTGCACTTCGTAACATCTGGAACGCATTGTTCTTCTTTTAATCACATTATCATCTTCCAAAACAAGATAGAGAGGTTCCTGCAAATTGTAGCCCCTAAATCCCAACGCAAAAAAGCGAAACCACATATCATAATCTTGCGCGCGCTGCGTGCGTTTGGAAACGGTGTACCCGCCAACGGCATCATATGCTTCTCGGCGCATCACAATTGTCGCATGAGCAAAGGGAGAACGGTTCAACAAATCATCCTTTGTCGGCTCCGGTTTCAAAAAACGAGAGGGGCGTGTGCCGTTTTCATCAAACGGTGTCATCGCCGTAGAAACAACTGCATACTCGGGGTGTGCATCTAAAAACGCTACTTGCTTTTCTAATCTCTCAGGAACAGAAATATCGTCCCCATCCATGCGCGCAATGTATTCGCCCTTTGCATATTTTAAGCAGTGGTTTAAGGAAAAAGCCAATTTGGAATTTTTTTTATTTTTAAGAATCAAAAATTTTTCGGGGTAGTCGTGCTTATATTGCTGTAGTATTGCGTAAGTGCCATCTGTAGAGCAATCGTCACAAATCACAAACTCCCAATCGGTGAAGGTTTGTGCGAGAATAGAATCAATACTTTTTTTAAGTGTATCCTCACAGTTATATGTCGCCATAATGATTGAAACTTTGACCATTCTATACCTCTAACACATCGTTCATTAAATCTGTCACTTCCGTTTTAACTTCTTCCAAACAAAACGGTTTGACCTTTTCTCGGTTGTACTGTGCCATAGATTGCCGTAACACAGAATCTGCTTTAATGCGAGAAATTGCTCTTGCAAAAGTAGAGCTGTCATCCGCATTGCAAATAAAACCTGTTTTTTCGTTTTCCATAAAATCAACCGGTCCTCTGGCGTCGGAAGTCACCAGCGGCAATCCGCAATACATCGCCTCAAGCGCTGCAAGCCCCAAACCTTCTCTGCGGGTTGGAAAAGCAAATAAATCCGCTTTTGATAAAATAGATATCACATCTGTTCGGTAGCCTAAAAAATGCACCCTGTCAGCTACGCCTAATTGCAAAGCAAGTGTTTTCAACTGCTCCAATTGGTCCCCTTTGCCGCAAAGCAAATAGTGAATCGCCTTATCTTGAACCTGCCCCAACGCCCGAATAATTACCTGTTGGTTTTTGTTCTCATTCAGTTCACCAACGGAAACAACAACAAAATCATTTTCATCAATGCCCAACTCTTTTCGAATGTCGCCTGTGATATTTACTACATTGAGCCTGTCGGTATTCACACCGATACCGTGCAAGTACCTGGCGTTTTCAGGCTTAAAACGCTCGGCAGCTTGAAAATCTTCTCGGTTAATGGTAGCGATGATGTCGCAATGCTTTGCCATATGTTTTTCTATCGGGTAAAAAATGAGCCAATTGGCTTTCGGCGCGCCATCAAAAAAATGAAACCCATGGCACATATAGAGCACTTTAGTGCCTTGCTTTCTTGTGTTTTTAGCGGCAAGGCGAGTGGCAACACCCATGACCGGTTCGTTGGTCCAAATCATATCATAATGATTCTCAAAAATAATTTGTTTTAACTGCTTATAGCCTTTTATGTTTGACAGAGATAGCGGTGAGCGCTGTAAATTTACTTCAAAAATATTTTTTGTGCTCTCTTCAAGAAGAGTATATACCTCATTAATTCTGCCACCCACATTAGAGCATGCCAAATCAATTTCAAAACCGTTTTCGGATAAATTTTTGACATGCGGTGCCAAAAACTGAATCATCATTAATTCTGTTGAAGTGATTAATACTCTTTTTTTCATCTTTTCCCTCAATACAGTTTCGCACCGCCAAGATCCATTTTTTCAAACCAATTGGTGGTGTAATACAAACCACCATCTCTTGCCTGCAAATAAAAGTATAAGAAATATAGCAGTATTGCCGCCACGCCAATCGGTCCACGCATATTTTTAGGCAATACTCGTTTAATAATAAACGGCAAGAAAATCAAGCCAAATAAATCGGTATATAGGGGAAGTCTGCCCATATAAATACCACTTGTTACCACGCCCACCGCATACAAGCCACCGGTAATGAGTGACATATTTATCATCACATTCACATAGGGGTTTTCATATTCCGCAATTTTATCTTTATAAATAAAAGCTAAAGTCGGTGTTACCATAGATACTAAAAATCTGAGCACATTGACACCGTCATCATTTGCAAAGATTTCTTCCACATTGTATTCATCCATTGAGTCGTTTAACAGCGCCGTAAATTGGTTCGGAAACAGGATTACCACCGCCATCGTTACCAAAATGCACACATAAATACCATAACGCCAGTTTTTCATATTGGCGATGAAATACACAGGTATCAATACCCAAGCTGTTTGATGGATAAAATACAAAATAAAAACAAGAATCAGTACCTTCCATAGCTTCTTTTGCACAATCCATTTAAAACATGCAAAAAAGATGCTGGCAACCAAAAACTGGCGCACACCGTTGAACAGCCAATAAAAATGCAATCCGGTCATAAACAAATACATGCTAAAAGGTACATCGTCCGAATATTTGCTGATGCCGTAAAACATGCAGAAACCGGATATAGCTGCCATAGAGGCAAGATACTGCTGCCAATTAAAACCAATTCGTTTTAGTATAACTTGATAGATTTTAAATAACGGGGCTTTTTCCTTATCATCAGAAAAGAAACTTGACAGGCTTTTTGTTGCATCAATTCTTGAGTAACCGCTAATATACTCCGCCGTATCAACAATGCCGTTACGGATGGCTGCCCAAAAAACGATGTACCCCATCAGCAAAAAAGCAACAAGATAAACCTGTGCCTGTCTTCGACTCTTTTCTCCCGAAGTTGCATCAATCAGACTATATTCTGCTTGGCTGGCATTTAAAATCAATGCACCAACGCCGCATAGCACAATCGCTAAATAGTATACCCATTGGTTTAAATCAAACATAAACCGATTTCTTCCTTAACTCTTCCTAACTCTTTTTTAACAAACTATCCTTATAACCGAATGAAAATGAATTTGAAATTCCTTTGCCATCTTGAGCTTGCCCCTTGTCATCTTGAGCCCGCCGAAAGATCTTTGTTTTTCAAGATACTTCGCTGCGCTCAGTATGACATTGGTTGCCTAAGCCTTAGTTTCAACTTTAAACGTTCACAAAGAAGTTACCTGCTTCTTTGTCATCTTGAGCTTGCCAAAAGATCTTTACTCTTCAAGATACTTCGCTGCGCTCAGTATGACATTTTTATTCGGCTTTTAACTTACTTAACTTCTTCCTTTACTCTTGCGGCGATTTGCGCTGCCTGCATACCGTAAAGCCCGCGCAGGTAGTTTTGGTTACCGACTGCGGTGCAGTATTCATCCGGAATGCCGATTTTGATAAGCTTTACTTTTTCGCCGAGGTCGGTAATGACTTCAGACACTGCGCTTGCAAAGCCGCCGAGGATGTTATGCTCCTCTACCGTGACTATATAGTCATACTTTGCGGCGCAAGCCGCTATCACGTCTCTATCTATCGGTTTAACGGTATGGAACGAATATTGCTCTACACCGATGCCGGCTTCTTCGAGCATCTGTGCCGCCGTCGTTGCTTCTTCTAAAATCGCGCCAGTGGAGAAAATGGCAACTTTCTTGCCTGCCTCTGCTTTTGGCTCTCTGATTTTAAGGGCTTTACCGATTTGGAAATTCTCTATTTTTTCGTGAATTTTCTTTTCACCACCACGACCGAGCCTTAAATACACGGTACCGGGGGTGTTGATTATCCCCGTCACGGCTTCTGCCGCTTCTGTCGGGTCACCGGGGCACACAACCGTTACACCGGGGAGGGCGCGAATAATCGCAATATCATCCGTTGCCTGGTGGCTCATACCGAGCGAGCCGTACACAAAGCCGCCGCCCACACAAATGATTTTGACATTCGCTTTCATATAGGCGCAATCATTGCGGATTTGCTCCACGCACCTGAGCGTCGGGAAATTGCCGATGGAGTAAGTAAACACGGTTTTGCCGCTTAATGCCATACCGGCGGCAATACCGGTCATGCTCTGCTCGGCTATACCGGCGTTGGTAAACTGATTCGGCAACTGCTCGTAAAACGGCTTTAACACCCCGAACCCTAAATCACCGGTAATCAACTCAATGTCTTTATTCGCTTTTGCTTCTTCAATTAAAGTCTTGATGACTGTATCTCGCATAGTTTAAAATCCTCAACCTCTTAACGCCCGCCCTTGTCAGGGAGGGTGCCTTGCTTCGCAAGGCGGGAGGGTAGTCATTCTACATTCTAATTTCTACATTTTAATTTCCGAATTGGAAAAATTAATTTTTCCAATTCGGGTGCCAAGTCGCGCTTGTCGTGTGGTCGTTATAAATATCCGCACCGGGAGGGACCGGCGCGGGATTTTCAATGCCGTTCGGTGTGTACGGGTCCTCAACGCCTGCGGGTTTAATTTTGTGCAGTTCGTTGACGGCAAGGTCGTATTCCCACCCGTCGTGCGGGAAACGGTAGTGCCACAAAATATCAAACTCCATAAACGGAATGCCGTAACCTTTTTTTGTGTTGGCAATAATGACCTTCGGCTTTTCGTTGTCAAACTGTTTGTTAAACGCCATATCGAGTTCGGCGTGGTCGTTGCCGTTAATGCTCACTACATTCCAGCCGAAGGCTTCCCACTTCTTTTCAAAATTGCCGAGCGCCACGGTCTTTTCGCAAAAATCCATACTCTGCATCATATTGTGGTCTACAATCGCAGTGAGGTTCTTTAAATCGTTATGTGCCGCAAACATCGCCGCTTCCCACACCGAACCTTCATCGCATTCACCGTCACCGAGTACGACATAGACCTTGTAATCCTTGTGATTTTTCAGTCCTGCATATGCCATGCCCGTTGCTACCGGTAACCCGTGACCGAGAGAGCCGGTCGAAAGGTCAACGCCCGGTACATGGTGGCTCACATGCCCGGAAAGGCGAGATGCATTTTGGTAGTGGGTTTTGAGTTCCTCTACCGGGAAGAAACCGCTCTCGGCAAGTGCCGCATACACGCTGGCACCGGCATGACCTTTAGAAAGAATAAACCTGTCACGGTTTTCATCTTTGGGGTTTTTCGGGTCTACCCGTAGCACATCGGCATACAGCTTGCCCATAATGTCCGCCACGCTTAAAATGGATGCTAAGTGCGAACCGCCTGACAAGTGCGTCATTTCAACCCCATGCCTTCTAATTTTCCATGCTAATTGTTCACCGGTCATATTAACCTCCAATAATAGGCGACAAAATGCGTTTGCCTATTTTCTTTTCTATCAAATCAACGATTATAATTACAATTATCGGCCCTATGACGCCTGCCGCAAAGGCAATCGGCATTGTTATGTAATAGGGCAAGCCCATCGCCTTTTCAAAAACGATGCTGACAACGCTTTGAAACGGCCAGGATAAAATGAATATTGAGTAGGTTTTATTACACAAGAAGTTGCCGACTTTGGTTTTGGTGATATCGGCTAATTGCGATACTGCCAACACAAAGGTAAGCATCATAATGCCGATGACTTGTTTTAAGGCGGTTTGCGCCGTTTCGTTTTGAACGGGAATCAAGAATAATCCAACCGAGACCGGCAGCAGCAACAGGAACACAAATTTTGTTTTGTCGCCGGTGATAACCGATTCCGCTTTGCTGTCGGCAAACAAAAGTCCCAATGCATAAAAACAAGTGTATTTTAAAATATCGTTCACCGCAAACCAATCGGTCAATTTCGGCACTAAAGTCAAGCCGAACAACAGCGCAGTAACTATGCCGTATGCCGCGGGCGATTTGTTTTTCAGTTTCGCAAAGGCAAATGAAAACAAAGAGATAAGCAACAGTGTGGGTAAAAACCAAAAATGCCCCCACACATTTTGCCGCGGCACCAAAAAGGCTTTCACAAAGTACATCACACTCAGCCTTGCGCCGTCACCGAAAAACCTGTTTGTCAGAATTTTCGGAATAAACCCGATAAGGGTAAGCACCACATAGGGTAACATTAAACGAAAACTGCGTTTTTTGATATAGGCACCGAATGTATACCGCTCAAAGGACTTTGTTTTGTAAAACAAATACCCGCTCACAAAAAAGAACAATGGCATATGGAATGTGTATAAAAATACATCTGCCCGGTAAATGAGCTGCGGTATTTGCCAATTGAGCGGAATGGAATGTCCCAAAATGACCAATATACAACCGATAAGTTGTGCGATGGCAATATATGCAATTTTCTTTTGTTTTGCTTCAGCCATCAATCTTTTGAAATATCATCCAGCACTTTTAATTCTTCTTCACTTAAGCGAAAGTTAAATGCTTCAATGTTTGAGAGCAGTTGTGCCGGCTTCTTGATGCCTGCCAAAACAACGCTGCCTTCTAAATAATCTAAAATAAATCGAACTGCCACGCTTGCCACGGATGTTTGATGCTCCGCTGCGATACTGCGCATCACTTCTACAATTTTTAAATTCTTTTTTAACTTTTCACCGTGAAAGTTAACATAAATATCTCTCGAGCGTCTGTCATCCGGCCCGAAGTTTGTGTTTTGCAAATTATATTTTCCGGTTAGAATACCCTGCCCGAGGGAACCCCAAGTTAAGGGCGAAAGGCTAAATTCTGTCGCAAGTCGTTTCATCTCTGCTTCGTTTTTGCGGCAAGCGAGCGAGTATTCATCTTGAAACGAAACAAACTTGCCTTTCAGCTCCGCAAGCTCCTTTTCATCGTCCTCGCCGATATTGGAAAGAGCGGCATAGCGAATTTTGCCTTGCTTTTTGAGTTCCTCCAAAGTATCTGCCACTTCGGCAAGCGGGGTTTTACCGTCTCTGTAATGCACGGTGTAAAGGTCAATATAATCCGTACCGAGCCTTTGCAGCGAACCTTCGCACGCTTCAAAGATGTAATCGCGGCTATTATCATAAAATGTGGGTTGTCCTTTTTTGGCGTGCACACCGAACTTATCGGAAATGACCACATCTTTTCTATTTGCACCAAGGGCTTTGCCGAGTGTTAACTCCGACTGCCCGAGTCCGTAAGTCTCAGCCGTGTCGAAAAAGGTAACGCCGCTATCCAGCGCCGTGTGCACGGCGGCAATAAGCTCTGCTTCCTGCACATTACCCCAGCCATAGCCGCCCATCGGGCAACCGCCCATGCAAAAGCGGGATACGGTTAAATCTGAATTTTTAAGTTTAATGTATTCCATATTCCTCCGAAAAGTAAAATGTAGAAATTAGAAAGTAGAATTATTTGTTTGTATTTGAAGTCTTAACTATACTGGTAAATATTGCCACTAATTCATTTGCATCAGCATAAATGCTATCAAACGCATTTGTATCAATTATATTTGATTCTTCCAAAATTTCTAACCAATAGCAGGTTTCCTCAGCTTCCTTGAGAGATATATTCATTTTTGCTATAAATTCTTTTTTGCTTTGAGCCTTAGAAGCTTCGCGTGCATTTGCCCCTATGCTCGTTCCACTTTTTAGAATTTGTTTTGAAAGAATAAATTCTTTTTTCTCATCACAAAGGTATTTATATAAATTGATGATTCGAACAGCAAATCGCTTGCTCTTTGTTAATACCAAATTATCTCTTTCCATTCTAATTTTTACTTTCTACATTCTAATTTTTAAAAATAACATTTAGCGCTTTTTTTATTACATCAAACACGGTTTTAAAGAAAAGCTTAAAGTCGGTTTTAAAGGAAACCTCCGCCGCATATTTCACACGCAGTGCATTTTTATTTTTGAGCACATATTTTTCATACATCTCATCCGCATTTTCATCACCGACAATTTCATCGAGATTGATGAAGGTATCGGAGCTGAAATCGGTAATACCCGGGCGCACCTCAAATATGTATCTTTCTACCCCCTCATACTGCTCGGTATATTGCAACAATTCGGGGCGCGGACCGATGAAGCTCATTTCTCCGCGCAGGATGTTAAAGAGATTGGCAAATTCATCAATTTTTGTTTTGCGAATGAAGTGCCCGATTTTGGTAATGCGGTTATCATTGAGCGCCGTGGTGCCGCCGCCGATTTTATCGGCATTCTTTACCATGCTTCTAAATTTAAAAATGCGAAATGTTTTGTTTTTATAGCCACCGCGGTAAGCGCGGTAGAATACAGGGAACCCGTCATCAATCACAATGAGCAGGCTGACCACCAACAAAACCGGCGAAAGCACGACCACAAGTATTATCGCCAAAACAAAGTCAATCACGCGCTTTACGACTTTGTTATAAAAGCCTTTACAACCGGTAATCTCTTCTTCTAACGGGTATTCAATTTTGAGTGCCTTTAATTCTTCAACACTTGTCATAACGCTCACCCTGTTACACAAATTCCAAAAAGGGCATACTACCCCGATGTTTTATAATATTATAATATTTAATTATATATATGTCAATAGACCTAATTATGCCAAAAGCATACAAATAAAGGTGATTATTTATCGATGCTTTGTGGTTTTCAATAAAAGCGAAAAAAGAACAGCTTGTGTCACAAACTGTTCAAAAGGAATTTATAAAATAAATGGTTTCTCTGAGAAAAACGGAAAAATATTTTGAGTTTTTACCTTCATATAGCAGGTGTAGGTGCCGTCGGTGCAGCCGAGGTATTCGTTTTTTGCGATTTCTTTGTCGATGACAAGCTGCACATCTTTGGCGCTTTCGAGCAGAAGGCAAAAGACGGTGGCGGCGCCGGGCTCTACACCCATTTTTTCTTTAAGTAACTCTGCCGAGGTAAACGAAACTCTTGATATACCAAGGGTTTTTGAGAATTCTTTTGTCACAAAAGGTTTCTCGTCCGGCATCAAATATGGCATATTAATCACGCATGAACCCGGTTTCTATTTGCTGATTTGCCCTTAAATGTCGTTAAAAATGCTCGCAATACGCAGAGTATTCCTGTGCTTTTTGCCTAATTTAAGAACAAATCAGCTAAATAGAAACTGCGAAGCACTTAAAATCCGGGTAGTTAAGATGGATTTTAGTGCTTTGAGAACGCAGGTTGGCTGACGCCAATCAAGTTAGAAAACGCTAAAATACGCTTAAATAGCGGATTATAAGCGAGTTCGTGCGTAATTAATGTGCCATAGAATTTTGTTTGCTGACGATTGGTTAAAAAGAGCGTTTTCGCAATCGGGCAACCGAGCTTTTCGGATATAAGTTTGCACTCCTCCATTGTTCTGGCAGGGTCATTTTCCACACGCTCAAAAGCGATGGAATGCTCCGCCAAAAATGCATATACCTTCTCTTGCAGCGGGGTTTCAAAATGCGCCGGTGCAGTTGTTAATAATTCGCTGATTTTCAATATTTCCTCCAATAATACTAAAAAATTACCTTTACTGTTCTAAAAATTTAACTCATACATCGAGAAAAGCGGGATTTTTTCCACTCCTTTTTCAAGGTCATAATCGCCGACATAATGAAAGCCCAAGCCCTCATATAAGCGCCTTGCCGGCAAATTGGTGGGCACCACATCAAGGCGAATGGCTTTGTAGCCATGTGTTTTGGCATAATCGACCGCAAAATTTGTCATCGCTTTCGCAATGCCCTTGCCGGTATGCAGGTGCGAGACGGACAGCATATGCAAAATCATATACTCGCCTTGCTGCAGCTTATTGCAAAACGGCACCTTATCATAGGCACCGAGCGGGTCGGTATTAAGCATAAAAGAGCCTACAATTTCAACACCTTCTGTACAAATAAACTGCGTAGCTTCGCCGATTGTCCACTCTACAGTGGACTGTGTCGGATAGCCTTTATAAGTCCACAACGGATAGTTGCAATAATGGTCATCAAGCCATTTTACCTCTTCATCATAAAACCGCCCCAAGGGTATTATATCAGTTTCAACACACTTCCTAATCTGCATAAAAGTTCCTTTTTTATCAAAATCGGGAGGGCACAGAGACCCTCCCCTACAAAAAGTTTACACATTTTCACACATTTCGTCAAGTTCTTAATGCATAAAATGCAAAGAATGAAAAAACAAACGCGAAGGGGCACCCTAAATAAAGATGTGTCGCTCAAAATCGCCTCTTTTTCGCTATAATTGCAGAAAAAACTGTCAACTGGCGTCAGCCAAGTTGACTGTTTTTTACTTTATTCTAACAAAAAATAGGCAGATTTTGAGTGCGCCGCAGTTTTTGCTAAGTTATTTTATTCGGATAAGTGAGAAAAAAGACTCTGCA
>CADBJA010000009.1 GCA_902794945.1 Oscillospiraceae bacterium | reverse complement strand
AATTGCGTAGCAAACTTTTTGGGGAGAGGAGAAACAAATGGAACAATACTAAAGGATTTGCTCGCAAATTCTTTCTATTGTGTAATTTGTTTGGACGAGAGGGAGGCTAAAAAGTGCGTATCTACACCATTTTTAAAGCAATAACTCAGAGTGGAATATCTGCTCTCTTATTTATTAGAGCGAAGCGGAACAAGTGCGAATGTGTCGCCCACTCGCTAACTGCCGACTGCCGACTGCCGACTGCTTAAATTCTAATTTAGCGCACATCGTGCGCTAAATTAGAATTTATTTAACTACAATATTCACAATTCTGCCCTTTACATAAATCTCTTTTACAATGGTTTTGCCGGCACATTCGGCAGCGATTTTTTCGAGGGCGTGTACTCTCTCAAGCACTTCGGGTTGCTCGGCATCGGGTGCAACATGGATGCGCTCTCTGATTTTGCCGTTGACCTGCACGGGGATTTCAATGGTGGCATCCACACACTTTGCTTCGTCATAACTCGGCCAAGCCGCCTCATTTAACATACCGCCGAAGTTTTGTTTTTCCCAAATCTCCTCGGTGATGTGCGGGGCAAAGGGGTTCACGATTAAGATTAAATCACGCAATTCCGCACGGGTGATAGCGCCCTTATCATAAATTTGATTAAGCAGTGCCATCACGGCGGCAATAGCGGTGTTAAACTTCATCGCTTCAATATCTTCACTCACCTTTTTGATGGTTTTATGCATCGCGCTCATCAAATCATCGGAGTAGTTATCGCCCTCTACCGTAATATCCTGCAGTTTCCAAAGCCTGTCAATAAAGCGCTTGCAGCCCTTCATACTCGACTCGCTCCACGGTGCCGCCTGCTCATAGTCGCCCATAAACAGCACATAAGTACGCAGTACATCGGCACCGTAAACATCGACCACTTCGTTCGGGTCAATGACATTGCCTCTTGATTTTGACATCTTCACACCGTCCGGTCCCAAAATAAGACCTTGCGCCGTTCTCTTTAAATACGGTTCTTTAAACGGTACCGCACCGATATCATACAAAAAGCGGTGCCAAAAACGCGAATAAATCATATGCCTTGTCACATGCTCCATACCGCCGTTGTACCAGTCAACCGGTCCCCAATACTTTAATTTATCCATATCGGCAAGCGCTTTATCGTTATGCGGATCTATATAGCGCAAGAAGTACCAGGAGGAACCTGCCCACTGCGGCATGGTATCGGTCTCACGCTTCGCAGCGCCGCCGCATTTGGGGCACTTGCAGTTCACAAATGAATCAATTTTGGCAAGCGGACTCTCACCATCCTGCCCCGGCTCAAAGTTTTCAACATCCGGCAATTTGAGCGGCAATTCATCATACGGCACAGGCACCAAACCGCAATGCGGGCAGTGCACAATCGGAATCGGCTCGCCCCAATAACGCTGGCGGTTAAACGCCCAGTCTTTCATCTTATACTGCACGCCCTCTTCACCGATGCCCTCTTTTTTGAGGTGCTCTATCATCGCCGCGATGGAATCTTTTTTATTATCAAACCCGTTTAAGAAATCGGAGTTGACCATTTTACCGTCACCGGTGTAGGCTTCTTCGGCAATATTGCCGCCCTCGATGACTTCAATAATATCAATGCCGAATTTTTTGGCAAAGTCATAATCTCTGCCATCGTGCGCCGGCACCGCCATAATCGCACCGGTACCGTAGCCCATCATGACATAATCGGAAATATAAATCGGAATATCTTTGCCGTTGACCGGGTTTTTGGCGGTAAAGCCTTCTAACTTTACACCGGTTTTATCTTTGACCAGCTGGGTGCGCTCAAATTCGGTTTTCTTGGCGCACTCTTTGCGGTATTCCTCAACCGCGGCAAAGTTGGCAATTTTCTCTTTGTAAGTGTCAATAAGCGGATGCTCGGGTGCCATAACCATAAAGGTGACACCGAAGAGGGTATCCGGGCGGGTGGTGTAGATTTTCAATTCCTCCGGCACTTCGTTGATTTTAAAGTTCACAAACGCACCGCGGGATTTACCGATCCAGTTAATTTGCTGTTGCTTTACATTGGGCAAATAATCTACTTCTTCAAGCCCTTCAAGCAGTTTATCGGCATATTCTGTGATGCGCAAGTACCATACGTCTTTGGACTTTTGCACCACATCACTATGGCAAATATCGCATTTGCCGCCCTGGGAATCTTCATTCGAAAGCACTACTTTGCAGGACGGGCAGTAGTTAACAAGGGTCTTATCACGAAAGGCAAGACCGTGCTCAAACATTTTTAAGAAAATCCACTGCGTCCATTTATAGTAGTTTTCATCCGTGGTATCAATCACGCGGTCCCAATCGAACGAGAAGCCCACTCTTTTGAGTTGTGAAGTGAACTTTTCAATGTTCATATCCGTCACTTTACGCGGATGAATACCGGTTTTAATCGCATAGTTTTCGGTGGGCAAACCGTAGGCATCAAAGCCTATCGGGAAGAGCACATTATAGCCCTGCAAACGCCTTTTGCGCGAGACCACTTCTAATCCGGAATAGGCTTTGATGTGGCCGACATGCATACCGGCGCCGGACGGGTACGGGAACTCGACGAGCGCATAGAACTTCTCTTTATCGGAGCCGTCTACCGCGCGGAAGGTACCGTTTTCCTCCCAAATTTTTTGCCACTTTTGTTCGACTTGTTTAAAATTGTAATCTGCCATTTGTATCCCCCCGTTAATCGATGATATCGGAAATATCTATTTTTTCACCGTCAGCCCACAGCCGTTCCAAATCGTAAAACTCCCTGGACTGTTCATTTAACACATGCACCACCACATCGCCGTAATCGAGCAAAATCCAACCGGTGCTTTTGCCCTCGGTGTGGTGCGGCTCTACGCCCGCCTGTGACATCCGGAACTCCGCTTCCTCCGCAAGTGCCCTGACTTGGGTGGAAGACGTACCGGTCGCCAACACAAAATACTCGGTCAGCGCCGTGATGTCACTGACTTTGATGAGTTGAATGTCTAAGCCTTTTTTGGAATCGAGTGCTTTAACAATGATTTCACACTTTTTTTCTGCTTGCATAATCTATCCTTTCTTCTCCTAAGAGAATGTATGTTCTATTTTCTTTCGGCGTGTGCCGCGTAATACTGCATTGCTTCTACCGTGTCGGGGTGCACATCGAGGGATGCGGCGCTGAGTTTTTTTACCGTAAACGCCGCGCCTTCGTACACGGCGGCATCCAAATCCCGCTTTGCGAGTGCGCGAATGTGCTCTACGCCGGGGTAATCGCGCTCGGCACTGGTAAAATCTGCCGTGTAAACGATTTTTTCGAGCAAAGTCATTGCCGCTTTGCCGGTGGTGTGGTAACGCACGGCGCTGATAACCGCGGGGTCGGTAATGCCGTATGCACTTTGTATAAAAATGCTGCCGCTCATCGCATGCCACAGTTTGCGATTGTTTCGCTCTAACGGTGTTAGGTGCATCCCGCCGTTTTCCATCATTGCAAGTTGCGTTTCGGGCGGGGTATTTTTGGTACAATCGTGCACCAAACCGGCAAGGTAGGCTTTTTCGGGGTCTTCCCCGTAAATGAGCGCCAATTCCCTTGCCATATCCGCCACATTTAAAGAGTGAAAAAAGCGGTCTTCGAGCAACCTGCCACGCAGCGATGCGACAATCTCAATTTTATTTTTCATATAACCCTTCTTCTTTGATATAGGCTTCTACCGCCGGCGGCACAAGCTGTGCGATACTCTCCCCCGCCTTTCGCTTTGCCCTGATGTCACTCGAAGAAATTTCAAGCGGTAACACATCGCCAATCGCATACTGTGCTTCGCTCAAATGCAGGTTTTCTCGCGCAAAGTTGCGCAGTGCCGTGGCATCGGTTTTACCGTCCCGCGGGATACACAAAAGTGTAGCATTTTTTAAAATGCGTGCGGGGTCGCGCCATGTACCGAAACTTAAAAACATATCGGTTCCCATAATGAAATACAAATCGGAGTTCGGGTACACTGTTTTTAAATACTCAAGCGTATCGGCAGTATAGTTTTTGCCGCCGTTTTTGATTTCGATATCGCAAATCTCCGCCTGCGGGAACGCCAAGCGGCACATCTTTAAGCGGTGGTCGCCCGCCGCCAAATCCGGCGCATTTTTATGCGGTGGCACTGCCGTGGGGACAACGAGTACCTTTTGAAAATGCATTCGCTCCAAAAAAGCATTTAACAAATGCACATGCCCGTTGTGCGGCGGGTTAAAAGTACCGCCGAACACGGCGATTTTATCTTTTTTTGCCATCGTCTTTATGCAATTCTTCATTATAGCGGTACAAAACGATGCTGCCGCCGATGACTTGAATGACATCGCTCGCGGTCGCGGCGGCGAGTTTTGCGGCAATCTCTTTGGGGGACGCGGGCGTGGTTTCCAACAACACCCTGATTTTAATGAGTTCCCTTGCCCGCAAGGCATCATCCGTTTGTTTAATCAACGCCTCGCTGATACCGCCTTTGCCGGACTGGAACAGCGGCTCTAAACGGTTTGCTTTGGCTCTCCAAAAAGCCCTTTGTTTACTGGTCATTTATACTCCTTGTATAGTAGTGTTTAGTGTTTCGTATGATTTATTTACCGAGAAATGCCGGTAATTCCGCCTGCAATTTGCGCAGGGCGTTGCCGCGGTGCGAAATGGCATCCTTTTTAGCATCGTCCAACTGTGCCATAGTCTTAAAGCCGACTTTAAATATCGGGTCATAGCCGAAGCCGTTATTCCCCTTCGGGTTGTGTGCAATCACACCTTCGCACTTGCCCTCTACACTTAAGGTTCTGCCATCGGGCATCACAAGGGTGATGGCGCTGACAAAGCGCGCGGTTCGTTTTCTGTTCGGCACATCAAACATATCATCGAGCAATTTATTCATATTTGCCGCATCATCGTGCACTTCGCCCGCGTAGCGCGCGGAGTACACACCGGGCGCACCGTCAAGCGCATCCACACACAGCCCGCTGTCATCTGCAATGGCGGGCATACCGAGTGCTTTGCACACCGTGGTGGCTTTTATAAGCGAATTTTCGGCAAAGGTGGTGCCGGTTTCTTCTATATCATCGGTAAAGCCCTGTTCGGCTGCCGTGACAACGGCAATGCCCATCGGCTCTAAAATGCGGCGCATTTCACCGAGTTTCTTTTCATTAGCGCTTGCCAACACAAAGGTAAGGGATTCGGCAGGCGTGCTCTCTTCTGCGGTTTGCGCTTCCTCTTGCACGGGTTCTGCCACAGGCTGTGTTTCACCCGTGGAGGCGACAACCTCTGCCGCGACGGTTTCGGCCGTTTCGGCAGTTTCGGTTTCTTCTGCTTCTTCCGCCGCTTCAATCTCTTCGCTTACTTCGCTCTCGGCGACTCCTTCTGCCGACTCTTCATCGGCAAGTTCGCTGAAGAGTGCATCGGCAAACGCCTCGGCATTGAACAGTTGCAAATCATCAATCCCTTCACCCACGCCGATATATTTGACCGGGATTTGCAGTTCATCGCGAATGGCAATAACCACACCGCCTCTTGCAGTACCGTCTAACTTTGTGAGCACGATACCGGTGATACCGGCGGCTTCTTTAAATAGCCTTGCCTGGCTGACGGCGTTTTGCCCCGTGGTGGCATCGAGCACCAACAGCACCTCTTTATCTGCCTCGGGCAGTTCACGCTCAATAATTCTGGAAATTTTATTGAGTTCATCCATCAAATTCTTTTTATTTTGCAATCTGCCGGCGGTGTCGCAAATAATAATATCTTCTCCACGCGCCTTACCGGCGGCAATGGTATCAAACACCACGGCGGCAGGGTCGGCACCTTCGGCGTGCTTAATCATTTGTACGCCGGCACGCTCCGCCCATACTTCAAGTTGCTCAATCGCAGCGGCTCTAAAGGTATCGGCAGCGCCTAAAATGACCTTTTTGCCATCGTTTTTATACTTGAGCGCCAACTTGCCGATAGTAGTGGTTTTGCCGGCACCGTTGACACCGATCATTAAAATAACACTCGGTTTGGTGTTTAACTGCATTTCTTCACCGCCGACAAGCATTTCTTTAACAATGTCGCGAATAGCGGTTTTAATTTCGCCCGCTTCGGTGAGTTTTTGCTCTTTCACCTTTTGCTTTAAGCGCTCAATGATTTTTTCGGCGGTGACAACGCCGACATCACTCATAATTAAAATCTCTTCAAGTTCTTCGTAAAATGCTTCATCTACCTTTTTGAACGAGGAGAAAATAGAATCAAACGCACTCGACATCGAGTCGCGTGTCTTTTTTAAGCCGTCACTGATTTTTGAAAAAATACCCATATTCTCTATCCTAACCGTTTATATTCCAAGTTCATCGGAAATTTCCGCCGCTTTCAGTTCAAGCAGTTTGGAAACGCCCTTCTCTTGCATCGTTACACCGTAAAGTACATCTGCTTCTTCCATCGTGCCCCTTCTGTGGGTGATGGCGATAAACTGAATGCGCTCGCACATTTTGCGCATATACTTTGCGTATTTATCTACATTCACATCATCAAGTGCCGCTTCTACCTCGTCATAAATGCAGAACGGTGCGGGAGTCACTTTGAGAATGGCAAAGAGCAGTGCTACCGCCGCAAGCGATTTTTCACCGCCCGAAAGCAGTGCGATATTTTGCACATTTTTGCCCGGCGGCTGTACTTTGATTTCGATACCGCACTCGAGCACATTTTCTTCATCCTCAAGTTGCAGTTCGGCTTTACCGCCGTTAAAGAACTCTTTCATCGTTTCGCCGAACTCGCAGTTGATTTTGGCAAACTCGGCGGTGAACTGTGCCGACATATTATTGGTCAGTTCCTTAATGAGTTTGGTTAACTCACGCTCGCTCTTTTGCACATCTTCGAGTTGCAAGTTCAGAAAATCATAGCGCTCTTTGACCTCTTTATACTCTTCAATCGCCGCCACATTGACGGAACCGAGGGAGCGGATTTTTGCTTTCACGGAAGAGAGCGTGCGCTGTGCCTCGCCGATGTTATCGAGTTTAATATTTAACGCCTCGGCATCGGTACGCGAGAGCTGATACTCATCGTAAAGTTTATTAACGGTGGTATCATACTCATTTTCCATACTGATTTTGCGCTCGGAAAGGCGTGCCATTTCGCCCGAAAGTTTCTCACGGGTAGAGGTGAGTTCTTTTTCTTTGGTACGCAACTCGGTGCTGCGTTTCTCCAATTCGGAGCGGGAGAGAATGATTTTTTCAATATTCTCTTTCGCCTCTGCCGCCTTTTCACGCAGGGCATCACGCGCTGCTTTTGCGCCCTCAATCGCCTGCTCCAGCGCCGCATTGTCTTTTAAGATAGCGGCAATCTCTTCTTCGGTTTTTGCCGCCCGCTCGGCTTGCGAGAGTTTTTGCACGGTGAGCGACTGAATTGCCTCACGCTTGGCGGCAATATCTTTATTCGCTTCGGCAATTTTAATATTCACCGCATTTGCCGTTTCGTTCAGTTCACGGCGTTTTTGCTCTAATTTTTCTTTATCGGCATTGAGGGACGCAATGCTTTCTTCCATCGCGGCAATCTCTTCTTCGGTGGAAGCGATGGCGGCATCCGCCTGCTTCTCCTGCTCTTGCAACTGATGAATACGCGCGGCAGCATTTTCTTTTTCGGCTTCGAGTTCTTTTAAACTCTCTGCGGCTGCCGAACACTGCTCGCGGATAAGGTTGAGTTCACCCTGCCCGCGAATCACATCTTCACCGCCCGATACGATATCGGCTCTGACAGCATCCATTTCCGCCTCAATTTTGGCGAGGGATGCTGCGGCGACATTGCTTTTTTGGAACGCTTCTTCTGCCAGCGCCTTGGTTTTTTCACACTCTTTTTGCAGGGCTTCAATCTCATTCATTCTCGAAAGCACACCGGTGTTTTTGGCTCTCGAACCGCCGGTCATGGAACCGCCGGCGTTAATGAGTTGCCCATCCAGCGTAACGATTTTAAACGCGTATTTATATTGCTTGGCAATCGCAATCGCACAGTCCAAATCTTCCGCCACAACGGTTTTGCCGAGCAGGTTGGCGATAATATCTTGATACTGCCTGTCGCACTGCACAAGGTTGGTGGCGTAATCCACAAAGCCTTCACAGCGTTCCATCCCCTTTTCGCTCAGTGAACGCGGAGAGATGGCGGATATCGGTAAAAAGGTCACTCTGCCGAGGTTGTTGGATTTTAAGTAAGAAATCGCGCGCTTTGCATCGTTCTCGGTGCCGGTGACCACATTTTGCAAGGCGTTACCAAGCGCCGTTTCCACCGCAAGCGCATAGTCGGGCTCGGTCTTAATCAAATCGGCAAGGGCGCCGTGAATGCCGCGCAACACACCGCGGCGAGCATTTTGAATAATGCTCTTGACCGCGCCGGAATAGCCCTCCATATTCTTTTGCAACTCGCGCAACATCGCAAGTTTTTGGTTTTTGTTATAGGAGTCGGCGTTTAATTTATCACACTCGTTTTTGAGTTTGAGCGCTTTATTTTTATCCGAAACATATTTTAAATCATACCCCTCTAACGTGTTGCGGTAGCCCTGCACCGTATCTTCATACTCTTTGAGCCGGGCTTCACAGGCGCGCTTTTCTTCTTCCGCCTTTTGCAGTGCCTCACGGCGTGCGGCGAGTGCTGTTTCAATATCACGCCCGCGGCTTGCAATCTGCTCTGCCGAGGAAGCGGCGGTGGATTTTGCCACCTTCGCATCCGAAAGTGCCAACTGCAAATCGGAAAGGGTGCGGGTATACTCCGAAAACTGCTTGGTATATGCCTCATTTTCGTTCATTAACGACTGCATACCGAGGCTCTGCTCTTCTAACAGAGAACGCTCGTGGGCGATTTTTTCGTTTAACGCGGCAATCTCCGCTTCACGCGCGGCAATCTGCTCATCAATCGCCTGTTCGGTATCGCCCGCCTGCGCCGCTTCCGCCTTGATGCGCTCCACCGTAGAGAGGTTATGCTCTATGGTTTGAGAGGCAAGTTTCATTTCGCTCTCTTTACGAATGGCTTCCTCCTCTGCCGTGGCGGCATTGGTGCGCAGCGTTTCGATGACCAAATTGGAATCGGCGTTTTGCTCATAGATTTTGCGGTTTTCTTCTTCGATTTCATCGAGTGCGCTTTCGCACTGCTCATACTGCGCCTCGGCAAGGGTGATTTTTTTCTCCTGCTCGCGCAGTTTATCGTTACTTTTGGTGATTAAATCGAGCCATAAACCGATTTCAAGCGTTTTCTTTTGCTCGGCATACACCAAAAACTTTTCTGCTTTTTCACTTTGGGTTTTGAGCGGCCCCACACGGGTGGCAAGTTCATCGAGAATATCGAGCAAGCGCACCATATTCTCTTCCGCCTGTGCGAGTTTACGCTGTGCATCCTGCCGGCGGTAGCGGTATTTGCTGATGCCTGCCGCCTCTTCAAAAATTTCACGGCGCTCATTGCTTTTGGATGAAATGATATCGGCAATTTTGCCCTGTGAAATAATCGAGTAGCCGTCACGCCCCAAACCGGTATCCATAAACAACTCGTTAATATCACGCAGCCTGACCGTGGCGCCGTCTATAATATATTCGCTCTCG
Source organism: Oscillospiraceae bacterium (assembly GCA_902794945.1). Taxonomy (GTDB): domain Bacteria; phylum Bacillota; class Clostridia; order Oscillospirales; family Acutalibacteraceae; genus RUG714. The sequence continues at coordinate 8,285 of CADBJA010000009.1, read as the reverse complement.
CCCGAACGGTAATACCGGCGGGCAATGCTCAACTCATCTTTATCAAAATCAATCTGCCTGTCGCTGTTATCGAGCACCAAAGTAACCTGCGCAAAGCCCTGTGCGCGGCGCTCTGCCGTGCCGGAAAAAATAACATCTTCCATTTTAGAACCGCGCAAACTTTTGGTGCTCTGTTCACCGAGTACCCAACGCACCGCATCGGAGACATTGGATTTACCGCTGCCGTTCGGTCCCACAACGGCGGTAATGCCCTTGTGGAAATGCAAAACGGTTTTATCCGGAAATGATTTAAAACCTTGTAATTCGATACTTTTTAAATACATCTGTTATTTCCTGTTCTTTATGGTACCATTCTCACCTGATACGCCGTGAGCGTATCATCGGGAATGATGTGCACATCATAACCCGCTGTTTGCAGTTTGATGATATTTTCTTTTTTTTGCCCCGCCATTTGCGAGAGATGCCGTGCGCCGACGGCAAGGGTGTACGCACCGTGCGGCTTTTCTTTTAACAGGCGAAGCGCATTTTCATAGTAAATACGCGCAAGGCAAAGTTCTTTCAATGCCGGGTGGTAGGCACCCGCCGTACGCCGGTGTTTGACATCGTCACTCTCGTGAAGTCCCAGGCGAATAATCTTAATGCCTTTTTCTTCAAAAATCGGGATGAGTTTCACACACAACTCCACCGCCTGTTCGGTGGTTTGCGGGGTGTAAATGCCTTCACGGTACAGCCTGTCAAGTTCCGTACCCGCCAGCACTACCGTGGGGTAGATGCGTACGGTTTTCGGTTCAAGCGCCGCCAATTGCTTGGCAGTGTCGATAGCCATGGCATCGGTATCGCCATAGAGCCCCGTCATCATCTGCAAACCGAGTTCGAAGCCGTGAGATTTGATGAGGGCGCTCGCCCGCTTCACATCCTCCGCCGTATGCCCGCGCCGGTTGCGTGCCAGCACACTCTCTTGCATGCTCTGTGCGCCGAGTTCTATCGCTGTTACGCCGTAGGGTTTTAAAAAAGATAAAATCTCTCCATCTATCGCATCCGGTCTTGTGGAAATACGAATGCCGGCAAAGTCATTTTGAAAGGGCACGGTCGCCTCTAACAGTTCTCTCATATATGCACGGTCGATTGCCGTGAACGAGCCGCCGAAAAAGGCGATTTGGTTTTCACGGTGGCGCGGGTTTTCGCACGCTTTTTTCAAAATACGGGAAACATCTGCCGCCGTGACCGGCTCTACCGTGCCGGAAATAATTTTTTGGTCTCAAAACGAGCACTGCCGCGGGCAGCCCTTGTGCGGCACAAAAACGGCTACATTGCTCATAGCCCCATTAAGCGCAAGGCTTCTTTGGCGGCGAGTTGTTCGGCTTGCTTTTTGCTTCTGCCCTTACCCTCGCCGATAATATTGGAGTTGAGTTTAACTGCCACAATAAAGCGCTTGTCATGGTCGGGTCCTTCTTCGCGGATAGTGGCATACTCAATGCGCTCTTCCGGGTTCTTTTGAATGACCTCTTGCAGTTTGGTTTTATAGTCGGTGTTGATTTCGATTGCCTCATCCTGTGCGGCGGTGATAAAGCGGAGTACAAAAGTTTTTGCCTGTTCCATGCCGCCGTCTAAATAAATGGCGGCAATGAGTGCCTCAAATGCATCTGCCAAAATCGAAGGGCGGTTTCTGCCGCCGGTATGTACCTCGCCTTTGCCGAGAAACAAAAACTCGCCGAGTGCAATTTCACCCGCAAACTTATAAAGCGCATTTTCACACACCAGCGCCGCACGCACTTTGGTTAATTCCCCTTCGGGAAAATCGTGGTGGTTTTTAAATAAATACTCTGCCGTGATGATGCCCAACACCGAGTCGCCCAAAAACTCAAGGCGCTCGTTATACAGCGTGCCGGCTCCTTTTTCGTTTGCATAAGAAGAATGCGTTAAAGCGGTTTTGAGCAGTGCCTTGTCACGAAACGAATATTCTATTTTTTGTTCTAACAGTTCTAATTCCATTTTTAATCCTTTAAACGTTCTATGAGTTCCGCAAGTTGACCGACATCTTCAATACCTTCCAAATCATCTTCATCCGGTATAAAATCGAACTCACAACTCATTTGGAAGTACATATCGGTCACATCTTCACTTTCCATGCGTAAACTCTCGAAAGTGGTTTCTACCGTAATATCTTCTTCGTCCTTATCATAATTTTCCGCAATATATTTTGCGATGCGTTCCAATACCATAGTATCCTCTTTTTTCACTCATCCGAAAATATGTTATTTTTGCGTATATATTATATAATAATATTTATTTATTAATAAGTCAATGGTAAATTCTAATTTATGCCGCCCTTGCGGCGGCTAAATTTGAATTTAAGCTGTTAGCTGTTAGCCGATAGCCGGTAGCGAGAGGGTGGGACACCCTCACCCGTTTGATAGATGGAAAGATGATGTCTATTCTTCGCATATTTAAGCAAAATTTGGATGAAATCTAAACTAATAAAATCAAGTGCGAATGTGTCGCCCATTCGCTGGCTGCTGACCGCTGACTGCCGACTGCTTAAATCCTAAAACAGCCCCTTTGGGGGCTGTTTTAGGATTGAAAGTATTGCATCGAGCGGGCGGAAAGTGCCGTATAGCGTTCTTTTTTGTCTCGGATTTTTTCGGGCAGGGGCGGGATAATACCGAAGTTTGCCCCCATCGGCTGAAAATCTTTCACCGTCGGGTCGGTAATATAGGCGGTGAGTGCCCCCATCATGGTGTATTCCGGCAAAACAAATACCTCTTCATTTTGCACATACCGCAAGGCATTCATACCCGCCAAAATGCCGCTCGAGGCGGATTCCATATACCCCTCTACACCGGTGATTTGCCCGGCAAAGAACAGGCGAGGCTCCGCTTTTAAATTGAGTGCCTTTGTCAACACCTGCGGCGAATTAATAAAGGAGTTTCGGTGCATCACGCCGTAGCGGCGAAATTCGGCTTGATGCAGTGCCGGTATCATAGAGAACACGCGCTTTTGCTCACCGAACTTTAAATTGGTTTGAAAGCCGACCAAATTATACATCGTGCCGAGGCTGTTTTCTTTGCGCAGTTGCAACACCGCCCACGGTCGGTGCCCCGTTTTTGGGTCGGTTAAACCGACCGGTTTCATCGGACCGAAACGGATGGCATCTTTACCGCGCTTCGCCAGTTTCTCTATCGGCATACAGCCCTCATACACATCAAAATCGTGCACCACGGCACCCTCGGCAGAAATGAGGGCTTCATGAAAACGCTCGTATTCTTCTTTATTTAACGGGCAGTTTAAATAGTCATCCTCCCCGCCGCGGTCATAGCGCGATTGGGTGAAAGCAAAGTTCCTGTCCACACTCTCGGCATCCACAATCGGCGCCGCCGCATCGTAAAACGAGAGCGGTGCGCCGCAACGCGCCGAGATTTTTGCGGCAAGTTCCCCTGCCGTTAACGGACCGGTAGCCACTATCACGGTGCCTTCGGGAAAATCACTTAACTGCTCGCAAATAATTTCAATATGCGGGTGAGATTTAATTTTTTCGCTCACCTTTGCCGCAAATTTGTCACGGTCTACCGCAAGAGCGCCGCCTGCCGGCACTGCCGTTTGCTCGGCACACGCAACACACAGTGAACCGAGTGCTTTCATCTCTGCTTTTAACAGCCCTGCCGCCGATGCAAGGCGCTTGGCTTTAAAAGAATTAGAGCACACAAGTTCGCAAAAATGCTCACTTTTATGTGCCGGTGAAAACTGTTTCGGCTTCATTTCATACAGTTTTACATGCACGCCGTGGTTTGCCAGGTACCACGCCGCCTCACAGCCGGCAAAGCCGGCACCGATAATACTGATGGTTTCCATACTGTTTTCCTATCTTAATAACGAAAAAAGGGAGAAATTTCTCCCTTTTATATATTACATTTATGATTTTGCCTTTGTTTTTCTTTGTGCCTTCTTTGAGAACCCGCAATCCTCTTTCAAGCAGGCGAGCATACCGCCTTTTTGCTTAAAGAGTGTGGAACCGCAATCGGGGCATTTTTCACCCGTCGGCTCATCCCAAGTCATAAAATTGCATTCGGGATAATTGGAGCAACCGTAAAATTTATAGCCGCGCTTGGATTTTTTGGCAATAACCTGTCCGCCGCATTTGGGGCACACGCCGTCGGTATTGACCACAAAGGGTTTTGTGTTTTTACACTTCGGGTAGTTCGGGCACGCAAGGAACTTGCCGAATCTGCCGACTTTTACAATCATATTCGCGCCGCACTTTTCGCACTTGACATCGGTCACTTCTTCGGTGAGTTTGATTTTAACGCCTTCCATCTCTTTTTTGACTTTGCTCAAATTCTTCTCAAAATCATCATAAAAAGTATGGAGCATCTCCACATAATCGCGCTCGCCCTGACCGATATCATCAAGGCTCTGTTCCATTTGTGCGGTAAAGGTAACATCGGCAATTTTGGGGAACTTGCTCTCAAGCAAATCCGTAATCGCTTCACCGAGTTCCGTCGGTTTAATATGGCGTTGCTCACGCACCACATATTCTCTCGAAAGAATGGTGGTGAGAATGGAAGCATAGGTACTCGGTCTGCCAATACCGTTTTCTTCAAGCGTTTTGATGAGCGTTGCCTCGGTATACCTTGCGGGCGGTTGGGTGAAATGTTGCGCACCGTCAAGGCTTCTTAAACGCAGAATATCGCCCTCGTTTAATGCCGGCAAGGCACCGCCTTTTTCTTCCTCATCGTCGGATGTATCTTCATATAACTTGGTATAGCCGTCAAAACGCACGGTGTAACCGCTCGCCTTAAATAAGCAATTGCCGGCGGTGATATCCACCTTCACGGTATCCTGCAAACACTCTGCCATTAAGGAAGCGACAAAGCGCTCCCAAATGAGTTTATATAACTTCACCTGGTCACGGCTTGCGCCGGAAGCAGCAAACACTTCGGGTGTGATGAGAATATTCGTCGGGCGGATTGCCTCGTGACCGTCCTGCACCTTATTTTTTTGTTTGAAATAGCGCTGTTTTGCCGGTACATAGTCTTTGCCGTAGTTCTCGGTGATGAACTTTTTTGCGCTCGCTCTTGCCTCTTCCGAAATACGCAATGAGTCCGTTCTCATATAGGTAATCACACCGAGGGTACCGAAACCGGGCACATCCATACCTTCATACAACTCTTGCGCCACTTTCATCGTGCGCTTGGATTGGAAACCGAGTTTGCGCGAGGCTTCCTGTTGCATGGTAGAGGTGATGAAGGGCGGTTGCGGAGACTTTTTGCGCACGCTCTTTGTAACGGTTTGCACCTTATATTCTGCGCCTTCCAGTTCTGCCAAAACGGCATCGGTTTTTTCTTTATTGGTCAGTTTTACCTTTTTGCCGTTTTTGCCGTAAAAAGCGGCTTTAAACTGTTTTTTGGAAGAGGGCGGCACCAATTTTGCCGTAATCGACCAATACTCCTCCGGCACAAAGGCACGGATTTCTTTTTCCCTGTCTACAATAAGCCTGAGCGCAACGGACTGCACTCTGCCCGCGCTCAACCCTCTGCGTATTTTTTGAGATACAAACGGCGAGAGCCTGTACCCGACCAGGCGGTCTAAAATGCGCCTTGCCTGTTGGGCATTGACCAAATCCATGTCAATGGCTCTGGGCTTTTTCATCCCCGCCTCAATGCCGCTTTTGGTAATCTCGTTAAAAGTGACTCTGTCTGCCGCTTTCATATCCAACCCGAGCAGGGTTGCCAAATGCCACGAGATGGCCTCTCCCTCACGGTCGGGGTCCGTTGCGAGCAGTACATGGTCGCTCTTGGCAGCGGCATCAATAAGATTGTTGACCAAATCCGCCTTGCCTTTCACAACGGCGTATTTCGGCTCAAAATCATGGTCTACATCCACACTCAACTTAGAGCCGGGCAAATCCCTGACATGCCCGTTGGAGGCAACAACATTATAGTCTTTGCCGAGATATTTTTTGATGGTACTTTTTTTCGTTGGTGACTCAACGATAACTAATGTTGACATAAATAAACCTCTATATAAATGTATAATATACTTTTAAATTTGCCTGTATGCTCTGCCCTCGAGCGCCTCGACGGCATCTAACAACTCAAGGCTTGACAGGGCGGACATCACTTCGTGTTGCGGTAGGGAGGTGAGCAAACAGATTTCATTAATATGCTTGGGTCCCGTTTCCAAACTGTCATACACCAGCCTTGTTTTGGGTGCAAGCCCGGTGATGTGCTTTTTTTCATCAAACTGCAGTTCGATTTCTTCATCCACCGCCATAATTTTGGTTTTAGGCAAATCGCCGTAAATCTCTTCGGGATCCTTAATATTATATGCAGCCGCTTTTTTTGTATCAATGATACCGGGATAATCGGCTTCGTAACGGCTCAAAATATCTTCCACGCCGATAACAATGTTTGCCCCGTCACGAATGAGTTCGTTCACACCTTGAAAAGCCGTGTTATAAATCCCGCCGGGCACACCGTAAACATCTCTGCCGTACTGCTTGGCAAAATCCGCCGTGATGAGCGAGCCGGAAGAGGAATTTGCCTGCACCACCACGGTGCCGAGCCCCAAGGCGGCGATGAGCCTGTTGCGCATCGGGAACGAAAAACGGGTTGCCTCAAAATCGGGCGAAAATTCGCTGATGACCGCGCCGTTTTGCACCACCGCTTTGCGCAGTGCCGCATTGTCTTTTAAATAACCGGCATCTAACCCGCAACCGAGAACCATCACGGTTTTACCGCCGGCATACAGGGCGCCTTTGTGCGCGGCGGAATCCGTACCGAGCGCACCGCCGCTGACCACCGTAACACCGCCTTTGCTTAAAGAAAAGGCAAGTCGGGTCGCAACATTCAAGCCGTAGTAAGAGGCTTTGCGTGCGCCGACAATGGAAACCATCGGCGTGCGGTTAAAATCAAAACTTCCCTGCACATAAATCACACACGGGTAATCCGGCATCTCACGAAATGCATCGGGGTATGCCGCATCATCCGGCGTTAAGACCGTGTAACCCTGTTTTTGAGCGTGCGCGAGGATTTTTTCACTCTCACTTAAATCTTTATCTAATAACTTTTGCACACGCGCTTTGCGAAACCCGCTGCTGTAAAGTGTGCTCTCATAAAAGGATGCGACATCCTCAAATCCCTCTAAAATCTGCGCGGTTTTGGCACCGGCACCGATTTTACTTTGCAACCAAAGCCAATACAACGTATTACTCATTTTGCCATCTCATACATCATCACTGTTGCCGCTTGCGAAGCATTAAAACTCTCTGCCCTGCCGGACATATGAATGGTAATGCGTGTACCGCGTGTGATGATACTTTCACTCAATCCGTTTGCCTCATTACCGACAGCGGTAATAATGCCTTGCTTGCCGGCAAGTATGCCGACATCTGCGGCATCCGCCTCTACAACAGAGCAATATAACTGCATACCGGCTGCCGTCAGCCCCGCGAGAAAGTCATTTTCATCTGCCACCTCGATAACGGGAAAACGGAATACGGCACCCATAGAAGCGCGCATCACTTTGGGGCTGAAGGCATCACAACAACCGTATGCCATGATGCCGGAAAGCCCGAACGCCTCTGCAGTGCGCATCATCGTGCCAAAATTGCCGGGGTCACGAATATTCTCTAAAAATAAATATTTCCCTTTTGTATCGACCGTATGCACCGCAGTCGGCTTTTTGCAAATGCAAAAAATACCCTGCGGGTGCTTGGTATCGGCAAGTTTTTCGCTGATATGCTCTTCAATCAGATAAACAGAACGGCTTGCGGCAATGATTTTTTGTGCCTCGGGGTCTTGCTGCCACTTGGCGGTGAGAAAACAAGTTTCCATTTCCACACCGTTTGCGGCGGCGTCCGCACACAGGCGCAAGCCCTCTGCCAAAACGGCGTCGCTGCCCTGCGCGCCTGTTTTTTTGAGAGAACAGGCGTATTTGATTTTTTCATTATTTCTGCTTGTAATGCATTCCATAATTCATATCACTCTGCTTTCTCAAAACTACTGCAATATAATAGTATAGTAATTGCAACACAAATTTGCAAGATATTTTTTTGAGAAAAGTAAAAAATTAGAATTTATCTGCTCACTGCGTTCGCAAAAGAATAAAGAAAAAAGAAGGAAGAAGAATGAAGGGAGGGACACCCTCACCCGATTGGTAGAACAATCCCTCCGAGTGCTTCGCACCCACCTCCCTTTACACAAGGGAGGCTCGAAAAGTGTGTATCTACACCATTTTTAAAGCAACAAATTAAAGCGAAATACTTTCTCTCTTATTTATTAGAGCGA
>CADBJA010000008.1 GCA_902794945.1 Oscillospiraceae bacterium | reverse complement strand
TAGCAATTGATGATATTCTTTTACTGAGATATTGTTTTATCTTCTGAATTTTCACCGAATGAATTAGTTGTTGTGGGCGATTATTTGTTTTTTGATACGGCAGATGACAAATTAATTGCCATTAATCTTCTTTCAAATGAAAGAATGGTTGTAGACGAGCAGTTTCTTAATTATATTATCATTGACAGTTTTTTAGTTTATTCGACATATAATGAAGATAGTACACCCAATATTTACCTTATTGACTGTGAAAAGAGCGGTGAATTAAAAAGTAAATATATTGATGAAGGCATAATTAAAACAAATGTAAATAATGAATTAATATATGAAAAGGATAGAAATTTATATCATTATTCTTTTAAAGAGGGTTTAAGCGAAGTAATTGGCAATTATGGTTTTAAGAAAGACAGCGAATCTATCACTTATTTTGGAACCTTTGAGTATAATAAAAAGGAGTTTGATATATTCGTAAATCATCCTCATTTTACTAATAGAAAAAAAGCAGATCGAATGATTGAACAAGGTGTTGAATGTTATTTTATTCCGATATATCAAAGCTTGATTATATGTTCAGATAACAAAAAAATGAACTTATCATTTCCAAGGGATAAACTGCTAAGAGTTAATGCATTTCAAGAGGATTCCAATACTTACTATTTGACCCAACACTCATTAGATTATCTAGAGATATACTGACATGAGGAACAAGGGGACGGAGTAACACAGAGGATCGTCCTCTGTGCACATAAAGATGTGCCGCTCAAAATCGCCTCTTTTTCGCTATAATTGCAGAAAAAACTGTCAACTGGGCATCAGCCAAGTTGACAGTTTTTTCTTTATTCTAACAAAAAATAGGCAAATTTTAAGTGCCCCTTGAGCCGTTTTTTTAAAGTTCAATCAGTGCAAAGTCCATGTGTTTGAACGTGAGGCGGTTGCCTTTCGGGCTCACGCCGAGGGTGGCAGGCGCGTTCTCATACTCTTCGGGCAAGTCGATGGTCAGCTTTTTGCCGGAGCGGTTGAGCGCCACGAGCAGTTCGTGCCCTTTGAACTTGCGCACAAAGCACAGGGTGCCTTCTTCCGACCACACGGGTTTGAAAATGCCTTCTGCGAAGCACCGCTTCGCCACCACAACTTCACTCTCCACTCTCCACACTTCAAACTTTTTAAACTGCGAAGCTCCGCTTCGCCGCCTTAACTTCACTCTCCAAACTCCAAACCATCCTTGCTGACTGCTGACTGCCGACTGCCGGCTGCTGCATTTCATATGCCTATTGACAACCACCTTTCTATATGCTATAGTAAAATCAGTTCACTGTACTAATCGTAATAGTACACTTATAAAAAGGAGGGATGCGCGTGTTATATCGCTTGAATGCCGGCAGCAAAGAGCCGCTGTATGAGCAGTTGGAAGCGCTGATTGCAAAATATGCGTGCTTGGGTGTGCTCGAAGCGCACGAGCAGTTGCCGAGTGTGCGCGTAATGGCAGGCGAATTGGGCATTAACCCGAACACGGTCGCAAAGGCATATAAAAATTTAGAAACCAAAGGCATTATCTATTCCGTGGGAGGCAAAGGCGCCTTTGTCAGCGACAACGAAGCGGCAAAACTCTATGTGTTGCGCCAAAGTGAAACAGAATTTAAAGCAGCCGTGCAAAAAGCCAAAAACGCAGGTATGACTGCCGAGAGTTTAATACGGATGATAGAAGAAATTTACAAAGGAGGCTCTGCAGATGATTGAAATATTAAATGTAACCAAGCGCTTTGATACTTTAGTGGCACTCAACCAAATTTCTCTGAGCATAAAAGAAGGCTCCGTGGTGGGGCTTGTCGGCTCAAACGGCGCCGGCAAATCTACCCTGTTGCGCATTTTAGCCGGAGTGTACCGGGCAGACAGCGGCACGGTGCTCTTTGACGGTGCAGAGGGGTTTAACAACAGTGCCGTGAAAGGCGAAACGATTTTTATTTCCGACTACCCCTATTTTTCTTCTTCGGATACCTTAAAAAGTTTAGCCAAAAAATATAAAATACTGTACCCCCACTGGAGCGATGCGGATTATAACCGCCTGCTCGGGGTGTTCGCCATCTCGCAAACAGTGAAAATTGCCAAAATGAGTAAGGGGATGCAACGCCAGGCAGCCATTATTTTAGGGCTTGCCGCCAACCCGAAATACATTTTGTTTGATGAGATTTTTGACGGACTCGATCCCGTAGTGCGCGAGCAGGTGAAAAAGTTATTTGCCGATTTTGTGAGCGAGCGCAGTGCAAGTATCGTTATCGCCTCACACAATTTAAGAGAACTTGAAGATGTGTGCGACAGTATTTGCCTCATTCACGCCGGCGGCGTTCTTGCCGATGAAGATGCCGACAAACTCAAACTCGGCATGACCAAGGTGCAAATTATTTTAGAGGATGAAACGGTGTTGAATACCGTTCGGCAAACCCTTAAACTCTTAAAACTTACCAAAAAAGGCAAAATATATGAAATGACCATACGCGGTGAGCGCGACGAGATTATGGCATTTTTAGAGAGCCTGCACCCGACCTATTTAGAACTGTTACCGCTCTCGTTGGAAGAAGTATTTATGAGTGAAATGGAGGTGACCGGTTATGAAAAACATTAAAGCACTTTTCACTTTTGATAAAAATATAAAGCGCATTATCGGCATAGAGATGAAAAAGAACCTCTTCTTTTTGCTCTTTATCCCGTTGTTTGCGCTTGCTATCGGCTCGTTTATCGCTTTTACCGCCATGTCTTTTTATCTTGATGGCACGATGACGATGGAGCATTATGATTTGGACTTATCCGCTCGCGCCATTTGCACTTTTTTCGGGCTGTTCGGCAACTTGATGGGTGCGATTGCGGCATTTGTAAACTTCCGCTATTTATATAACCGCCGCAAGGTTGACTTTTTTGAGGCGCAACCGCTAAAGCGCAGCACAAGGTTTGTGAGTAAAACCGTGCCGATTATTTTGGCTTTGGTTATTACCGGCATTCTTTACTTTTGCATTCCTCTGTTTTTAAAACTCTCTTTACCGAAAACTGCGGCGGTGGCTTTTCATATGAAAAACTGTGTATTGATGATGCTCATCACCCTCCTTTCGGTCCTTGCAGATTATCTTTTATTTGTGTTGCTTGCCGTGAGTGCGGGCAAAGCGTGGCATTATATTTTATTGGCGCTTTTCACTTACACGGCACAGTCTTGTGTGGCAGATGCTTTCTTTTTACCCTCCGAGCAAATTGCGGGTCTCGGTCAGGTGCCGGCATCTCTTGCCTCTGTTTTTCTACCGGATTATGCCCTCACCTTTACCCCGAGCGCCTACGGCGTGGGCAATGTGCCGGTCATCATCGGGATGCTCTTTTGCACCGTGCTCTTTTTCCTGCTCGGCATACGCGCATATAATAAAAGAGAAAACGAGTGCGCGGCGTTTAAAGTAAACGGCAAACTTGCCGTGGGACTTATCACCGGCGCATTGGCAATCGGCACATTCTGCTTTGTGAAAAAAGCCGAACAATTTTGGTTAAATATCCTCATCGGTGCTTGTGTCAGCCTTGTGGTCTTTGTGTTATCGGGCCTCATTTTTTACAAAAAAGCCTTTCAAAAAGCGTTCATGATAGAATACGGGGTGATTTGTGCGTGTATGGCAGTGCTTTTGGTGCTTTGCGGAACCAATGGGCTCGGTTGGAGCGACCGCTTACCGGCGGTAGAAGACATTAAAAGTGTGCGCGTGGCAACCGACTATTCTGAAACACCGAGCGACGGCACCGCATACACTCTGCGCAATTTACTCGGCATGGATGCATACGAAGACGGCAAACGGCAAATCACCCTGACCGAAACCGACTCTTTTGAAAAGGTGTTGGCAGTGCATCACCTCGCCAATCAAGAGCATAGAACTTATAACACAAACGAAAATACCATCCGCTTTACCTATCAATTAAAAAACGGTAAAACGATTACGCGCCCGGTCTATTACCCTTCCCATACCACGACCCACTACTATGAGCGCGTGCTCGCCGGAAAAGAAGCCAGAGCGGCGCAAATCGAAAAATACAGCCTTGAAAAATACACCACGGTAGTCGATTTGAACCTATATAATGATATGGTCGAGGAAGAAGATTACAAAAACAACACGACATTGCTTTGCGATGAAGAAGCTACCGTGCGGGAAATCTATCAAGAATACCTGACTCTTTCGTACGATGAAGCCGTTCAAGCCCTTTCGGGCGGTGCGGATAATATGGCGGTGACAATTTATTTTTACCGCCCGATATATGCTACAAAAGAGGGGTTGAGAGAACATTACCTCTATAGTGACGCCGATGATGCAAAGAGCATCACGCTCTACCTGCCGTTCAGCGCCGAAAAAACAAGAGAAATCTTTATGAAAGCCAACGGCATTCACGGTTTTGCCGCTTTAAAAGATGTGAACGAAAAAACGGTTTCACAAATTCACATCAGCCAAATTAATGAAGATTACTCCGTCGGCGGCAGTATATTATCTCTTTTCGAGAGCAATCATACAACATATACTCTTGAAATGCAGGACATTTTTACCCCTGAAAATGTGTTTGGAAAATATCCGTTTAATCAAGATATTATCTATACCAGTGTTGACGTGACGGATGAAAACTACACCCCGCAAGCGTTTAACACCCTGTTAAAACAAATCCAAGACCCGGCGCCGAAAACGCTTACCGAACAAGATGACGGTACTTTCGGTTATGCGGTATTCTTTGTGCTGAAGGACGGGCGCGTTACCCCCTATTACTATGCAAAAACTTGCCCCGAAACCCTGTATTACGGGGAAACGGTGGAAGAAACAGACTATTAAATAAAACACGCGACCCCCCATTCTGGAACGTCATCAATGAAAGTATTTCACAAAGAAGTTATTTACTTCTTTGTCATCTTAAGCTTGCCGAAAGATCTTTTATTCATTATTAGTTTGGTGTAAAAAAGATTCTCCCCTTCGTTTAAAATGGCTCACTTTTTTAAAAAGTACCTTAAGTGAATGACATTACCCCGAATGACGGTCGCAAAAAAGGAGCAATATGAGCAAAAAGAAACAACGTTCTACCGGTGCCGACAGCATAGAGAGCAGATGTGCCGCTGCAGAAAAACAGCATAAGGCAAAGCAAAAGCAGGAAAACGAGTGTGAGCCGATTTCTCTTTTCACTCACGAAGAATATCTATCGTATTTGGATATGATAGAAAGTGACACTGCCAAAATCGTGCTCGTTCAGCCCGACGGAATAAATACCGCAGACCCGATAATAAAAACAGCACAAAAAAAGATGCCGCTTGAAGCAAAAAGGCGCACAAACGAGTGGTATGGCACCATCACCCTCGGCACGCCGGGGATGGAATACACTTTCACAAAAACAACAGCCTTTTTTGATTATTTACGCACATTTGAATCGTTTTTTATCGAAACAAATGAAATCCCCTATGAATTTCGACTCACACAATTCGGAAATAATGATATTGCATTTATCGATAAAAACGGGGATTTGCTCTTTTATACCACCACCCATGAAGGGGATGCATATTTGAATGGGCGGTATAACGCAAGGTAAATTCTAATTTAGCGCACTAAGCGTGCGCTAAATAAATAAAAAATAAGAAATAAAAAATAAAAGTTGATGACGGGACACCCGCACCCGTTCCGCTTCGCTCAATTTTGTAACTTTCATTCATTGTGTGTGAATATTAATTCATGCGGTGTTCTATTCCTTGGTTTTTGATACATATTCTCACCAAGTGAAATCAATCAAGGAACCGTCCCCTGATTGAGTCAGTGAAATCAATCAAGGAACCGTCCCCTGATTGAAGGAACCGTCCCCTGATTGAGTCTGAGTTCGTCGGTAACTACGCCTCGGTGGACTTTCACCACAGAGCATTGATATGCCCGTCATACTTAAAAAAGATACTCTCCGCGGAGAGTATCTTTTTTTATCGTTGTTCGAGCACTTTCACAATCTCGCCCACAAATACTTTATGATAATCTTTTTCGGGGTAGCAGCGCTCTAAAACCGTTTTATCGAGTATGTTTTGCGGTGTAACTTCGCTCACGGCAATTTTTTTGCAAATGAGCACGAGTTTTGCCTGCTCATAGTAAACAGTACCGTCACTGTAAACCGGGGTTAAGCCGGTTTCTTTGATTTTATCGACCTCTCTGCCGCTTTTGGAGCCGCAAAGCGAGAGCGCCTGTTTTTCACCGGTGCCGAAAAAAGAGAGGGCAAATGTATCATTTTTTTCTACAAATTCTAATGTATAGCGCTGCGGACGGATAAAGCACACCGCCACATCGCGAAACCACAATTCACCCGTTAAGCCCCACGAGGCAGTCATCATATTGGATTTATGTTCATCACCGGCACTGATGAGCATCCACTCATCGGAAATGGCTTTGGTTAAATTTTTCTTTACATCTCTAATATCAATTTCTAAAAACATAGTTCCCTCCCGAATTTTTATATTTAATTATATTAATTGGATTTTTATTTATGACCGACAAATTCTAATTTATGCCACCCGCGCGGTGGCTAAATTAGAATTCAAGCTGTTAGCTGTTAGCCGGTAGCCGGTAAGAACCTGAGCCAAAGGCTCAGAACCTTGGTGTTCGCAGCACCTTGTGCTGCTCGACTAATGCGAGAGGGTGGGACACCCACACCCGTTTGATAGATGGAAAGATGATGTCTATTCTTCGCATATTTAAGCCGAATTTAAGATATAACCTAAATTATTAAAATCAAGTGCGAATGTGTCGCCCTCACTTCTTCACTCTTCACTATTACTTATTACTTTAAATCGGGTGCGGGTGTCCCTCCTAACCGGAGCCCGTCCCCTCTGTCACTTCGTGACATCTCCCCGCACTGCGGGGAGTCACCCTCAATTCTTCATTCTTCATTATTCATTATTCACTAACAAAAGCCCCAAAGGGGCTTTTGTTAATGGATGCCTCCCGATACAAAATCGGAAATTAAGTGTCTGTTTTCATTGAGTTGGCAAAAAGTTTCATCATAAATGAACTTTTGCACATCGGTCGCGGTTTTCGGCACATCGACTATCCAAACCCACGCGCCGTTGTAGGTGCCGCCCCAATAATACTTATAATTGCTCTCATCCACTTCACCCGAAATCGGTGCGGTCATTTGCATCATTTTAAAATCTTTCCACCCGCCGAATACGGCTTTGATGCCTAATTTTGAAATGTCTTTTTGAGAGAAGTTGGTGGAAACATAGCCTTTTTTGAGGTAAGAATTCACGGTTTCAAACAGCTCCGTGGTAGAGAGTTCACCGATTCTGTCAAGCATGGCGCTCATCACTTTTCTCTGCCTCTCGGTACGGTTAATATCACTGTCTAACTTACGGATTCTGGAGTAAACGAGGGCTTCTTTACCGTTTAACTTCACATTTTTACCGGCGCTTGCGTGCCAGGAATACTGTGCCGTTTCGGTTAAGAAATTATTTTCCGCCTCGGTAACATCCACATAAATGCCGCCCATTGCATCAATCAAATCTTTAAACGATTCAAAGGTGGTCATCACATACCCGTCAATACGCATTTTGTATAAACTCTCAATGGTCTTGACCGTCAATTCCGGTCCGCCATAGAAGTTGGCACCGTTGATTTTTTCGTGTGTATCATACGCCTGGCGTTTATTTTGAATTTCGGGAACTTGAATTAAACCGTAAGTGTCACGCCACACGGAAGTCAGTTTCAGTTTTTGGTTAATAGTATCAATCGATACCAAAATCATCGCATCACTTCTGCCGTATTCATCGCCCTCGGGGTCATCCATACCGATTAAGAGCACATTGATGATTTTATCGTTATACATCAACTGCCCGTCCTGCTTTTGCCAGGAATCAAGCCAGGTTTCCATCGAATACGTTTCACCGGCGGCGCTTTCATAGAACATATCGCCGTGGTTTTTATCATCACCTTTTTCGAGTTGTTTCCAAACCTCGGTATCTTCCTTACCGGTTTTGGTTTCGGCAAACATTTTTTCGGTAATAAATTCGGCAATCGCTTCACGCTTCGCATAGGCAACACCGCCTAAAATACCGAGCACCACGAGCACGGCAATGAGGATTTTCCACCACTTTTTGCCTTTTTTCTTACCGTTTTTCCCCTTTCCCTTTTTGCCGCCGTTGCCGCCTTTACCGTATTTTTCGGCATAGTAGGCATCATCGTGCTCTGCGCCTTCATCCGCCTCTTCGGCATCGGGCAGGGTATTTTCTTTTTCGCTGTCGTAAGAATAGACATCTTCATACCCGTCATGCGCCTGTTCGTATTCCGCAAAGGTTTGCAACGGTTTTTCCTCTTCAGGTGCAGGTGTATATTCCTCGTGGTATTCCCTTTCGGAACGCGCCTTTTTATAACCTTTTTTGGAACCGTATTTTGCGGCAAACTCTTCATCCGACATCAGATGAACGCCTTTTTCCTCCCCGTCATGGTCAAGGTGGTATTTTCGCTCAATTTCTTCCAATTTTGTTAAAGGCTTGGTCGCAATATCACTCCCGACGGGTTCCTCTTCATAACGGCGCAACGGTTTTTCCGACTCAAAAGAATGCGAACGCTCGGTTGTTTCTTCCGGTTTCGGCTCATCCGACCCGCTGTTGCTGTTCAGGTAATCAAGATACATTTGATAATCGATGTTTTTATCTGACATAATTATTCTCGAAGATTACTCTTCTTCGCTCCCCTGTGTTTCGTTTTTCTGTGTTTGTGTTTCGTCTGCTTGTGTATTCTCTGCCGATTCGCTTTCGGGTGCCTCTTCTTCCGCCTCACCCTCTGCGGTTTCGGGTTCTTCCTCTACATGGCTTGTGACCACCATGGAAATGACTTTATCCTCCTCGGTAAGGCGCATCACTTTCACACCTTTTGAGGGTCTGCCGAACGTGCTGATTTCACTGACGGACATACGGATGATAATGCCGCTTTCGGAAATGAGAATAATATCATCCTCATCGCTGACGGCGGCGACGGCTGCCACCTTGCCGTATTTCGCGGTCTTATAGTTAATCAAACCATGGCCGGCACGCTTTTGCAGCCTGTAATCCTCACATGCACTTCTTCTGCCGTAGCCGGTCTCGGTCACGGTTAAGATGTTGGTGCCTTCATCAATTGCCGCAGCGCCGACAATGCTGTCACCCTCCACAAGTTCAATGGCTTTTACACCCCTTGCGGTTCTGCCGATCGGTCTTGCACCGGTTTCATTAAAGCGGATGGAAAGACCGTTATAGGTTGCAACCAACAAATCTTGTGAGCCGTTCGTATACAGCACTTTAATGAGTTCATCGCCCTCATCGAGCACGATTGCCTTTAAGCCACCCTTACGGTTGGTGTTGTAGGCATCTACACGGGTTCTCTTAATAATACCGTTTCTGGTAATCATGCAGAAATAATCGCTCTCGCTCTCAAAATCTTTCACTCTTACCATGGCGGTTACCTTTTCGCCTTCTTCTATCGGCAACAGGTTAATGACATTCATACCCTTGCTCGTTCTTGAAGATTCGGGGATTCTGTAACCCTTCATACGGTAACATTTGCCGAAGTTGGTGAAGAACATTAAGTAATCGTGCGTGGAGCAGGAAACCATAATTTCGGTCACATCTTCTTCACGGCGTGTCATCCCCTTAATGCCTTTACCGCCTCTGTGTTGTGCCTGGTAACTTTCAAGTGTTTGGCGCTTCATATAGCCAAACTTGGTTAAGGTAATCACACATTCTTCTACCGGAATTAAATCTTCATCGTCCACATTACCGCTGACATTGAGGATTTCGGTTCTTCTCTCATCCGAGAATTTATCGGCAATTTCTCTTGTTTCGTCTTTGACAATCGCCAAAATCTTGCTTTCATCTGCCAAAATGGCTTCAAACTCGGCAATTTTTTGTTCAAGTTCTGCCAATTCGTTGAGAATTTTATCTCTCTCCAAACCGGTGAGTTGCCCCAAACGCATTTTAACGATAGCATCGGCTTGCAATTCATCGAGCCCAAAGCGCTCCATCAGGGCTTCTTTACCCTCTTGCACATTGGGAGATTTTTTCAAAATCTCGACCACTTCGTCAATATTATCAAGCGCGATTACATAGCCTTTTAAAATGTGGGCTCTTTCGCGTGCTTTCTTTAAGTCAAATTCCGTTCTTCTTCTGATAACGCTCTCTTGGTGCTTGATGTACTCACCGAGCATCTCTTTGAGCGTTAAAACTTTCGGAATACCGTTTACAAGCGCAAGGTTGATGATACCGTAAGTAATTTGCATTTGCGAGAAAGAGTACAACTGATTTAAAACCAAATCGGGGTTTGCATCTTTCTTCAAATCAATCACAATTTCCATACCTTCACGGGAGGAATAGTCGTTGATATCGGAAATGCCTTCAATCTTTTTATCTTTTACCAAATTGGCAATGCTTTCAATGAGCCTTGCTTTATTAACTTGGTATGGAATTTCGGTAACGGAAATTTGATATCTGCCGGTTTTGGTTTCTTTAATTTCCGCTCTCGAGCGCAAAATGATTTTGCCTCTGCCGGTGGTGTATGCCTGGCGAATACCGCCTCTGCCCATAATGATACCGGCTGTCGGAAAATCGGGACCCTTTATGTAGTCCATCAACCCTTCATCGGTGATTTCGGGGTCATCAATGAGCGCACACATACCGTTGACCACTTCTCTTAAATTGTGGGGCGGAATGTTGGTCGCCATACCGACCGCAATACCGGTGGAACCATTGACCAAAAGGTTCGGAAAACGCGCCGGCAGCACGGTGGGCTCTTTTAATCTGTCATCGTAGTTGGTGCCCCAGTCAATGGTATCTTTGTCAATATCTTCGAGCATTTTCATAGAGATTTTGCTCATTCTTGACTCGGTATATCTGTAAGCCGCGGCGGGGTCACCGTCAACCGAACCGAAGTTACCGTGACCGTCTACCAATGTGTAGCGCATCGAGAAAGACTGTGCCAAACGCACCATCGCATCGTAAACGGAAGCATCACCGTGAGGGTGGTATCTACCGAGCACGGAACCGACGGTATCCGCACTTTTACGGTAAGCACTGTTCGGGTACAGATTATTTTCATACATTGTATAAAGAATTCTTCTGTGTACGGGCTTCAAACCGTCTCGCACATCGGGAAGCGCTCTCGATACAATAACACTCATAGAATAATCAAGAAAAGCCTGTCTGACTTCCTTATTTATTTCTATGTCTACAATTTTTTCATTTTCAAAAAAATCACTCATCTATTTATTATCTCCTAAATTTATGACCTGCTGTTAAATATCCTGTAAATATAGTTTGAACTATATATCCAGGTTTTCTACAAACTGTGCGTTTTTCTCTATAAATTCACGGCGAGGCTCTACTTTATCGCCCATAAGTACCGAGAAAGTCTGGTCTGCCATTTCGGCATCTTCTATCGTCACGCGCTTCATAATTCTCGTTTCGGGGTTCATTGTGGTTTCCCATAACTGGATGGGATCCATCTCACCGAGACCTTTGTAGCGCTGCACGGCACAGTTCGCACCCATTTTTTCGAGCAGTTCATCTCTTTCTTCATCCGAGAACGCATACTCGTGGTTTTTGCCCTTACTCACTCTGAACAGCGGCGGGCAGGCAAGGTAAATATGCCCTTGTTCAATGACTTCTCTCATATAGCGGAAGAAGAAAGTTAAGAGCAGTGTTCTGATATGCGCACCGTCAACATCGGCATCCGCCATAATAACGATTTTATCATACCTTAACTTACTGATATCAAAATCATCACCGATGCCCGTACCCATAGAAAGCACGACAGGCGTTAATTTTTCATTACCGTAAACCTTATCAATACGCGCTTTTTCAACATTGAGCATCTTACCCCACAGGGCTAAGATTGCCTGGTACTTTCTGTCTCTGCCCTCTTTGGCGGAACCGCCTGCAGAGTCACCCTCTACGATGTAGAGTTCTGTTTTTGAGGGATCTTTTTCGGTACAGTCGGCAAGTTTGCCGGGCAGGGAGTTGCTCTCTAACGCACCCTTTCTTCTCGCAAGGTCACGCGCTTTTCTTGCCGCTTCTCTCGCACGCGATGCTTCCAATGCTTTATTGAAAATTGCCTTTGCTTCATTCGGGTTTTCTTCAAAGTAGTTCATCAACTTATCGGTCACCATTTTATAGACCATTTTGTCCATATCGGTGTTACCGAGTTTACCCTTTGTTTGCCCCTCAAATTCGGCGTTGGTCAGTTTCACATTGACCACGGCAACGATGCCTTCAAGCACATCTTTATTGGTTAAACCCTTATCGCTGTCTTTTAACAGATTATAGCGCCTGCCGTAGGTTTTAAACACACTCAAAAGCGCGCGTTTAAAGCCGTTTTCGTGGGTACCGCCGTCAACCGTGCGAATGTTGTTGGCATAAGAATAGATTTTTTCATCGTATGCATTGGAATACATAATCGCAATTTCCGATGATTTATCTTCAAGCACACTGGAAAAATGAATGACTTCGCTGTTAATTGCCGTGTAGGCATAAGCATCCATCACATGTTCCACATAACTTTTGATACCGCCCTCATAGCAGTATTCTTCTTCAATCGGCTCTTCCCCTCTGCGGTCGGTCAAGGTGATTTTTAAACCGGCATTCAAAAATGCCTGCTCACGCAGCCTTGTGCGCAGTGTGCCGTAATCGTACACGGTGGTTTCGGTAAACACTTCGGGGTCAGCCTTAAATTTAATGAAAGTACCGTGACCGTCATCATCGCCCACAATTTCAAGGTCGGTTACCGGGTCGCCTCTCTCAAAGCGCTGGCGGTGAATATGCCCGTCTTGCGTAACTTCTACTTCAAACCACTCGGAAAGGGCATTGACAACAGAGGAACCCACACCGTGCAAACCGCCGGATACTTTATAACCGCTGCCGCCGAATTTACCGCCGGCGTGTAAAACGGTAAGTACCACCGTAACGGAGGGAATGCCCATTTTTTCGTTAATGCCTACGGGGATACCGCGCCCGTTATCGCGCACGGTAATAATATCACCCGGTAAAATTTCTACCTCAATATGGGTACAAATACCGGCTAAGGCTTCGTCAATGGAGTTATCTACAATTTCATACACTAAGTGGTGTAAGCCTTTCGGTCCCGTGGAACCGATATACATACCGGGGCGCTTTCTGACCGCCTCAAGCCCTTCAAGTACCTGAATGGCATCGGCATCATACTTTTCGGTGACGACCGTATCCATATCGCCCTCTTCAAAGACGATATCTTCATTGATTTCGATATCTTCCTCTAAGGCTTGTGTTTTGTTTTCTTCGTTCGTGTTCATTCAAATCTCCTCAATCTATTTTTTGCTCTTGATGAAATGGTTGCCGATGAGAGCAGAGAGATATATACACGGTATGTATCCTCCGCGCTGACAACAAATGATTTCGGCAAATCATAAGAAACATTGATTACTCTTTTTTCTTTGCTTGCTTTTTTTAAATACTCTCTTGTGCTTTTCATCACGGTGGTATTATCTAAATCAAAAATGCCGATAATATCATCGCCTTTGACAAGGGTATCTTCGCCTAAATGAATATACATAGATAGTGTTTAGTGTTCAGTGTTTAGTGTTTTCAGGTTTTGGGTTCGGTCGTATCTGACAGTTTACCGCCTGCAATGTGGAAGGTTTTGCCCTCTTTTAATCTCAAAATCGTGTGCGGGTCACAACAGGTAATAAAAACCTGCCAACCGTCAATATGATGTAAAATATAATCTTGGCGTTGCTCATCAAGTTCACTCATCACATCATCTAAAAGTGCAATGGGTTGTTCTCCTGTTTTATCTTTTAATACATTCGCTTCACCGAGTTTGAGGGCAAGCACGGCAGAACGTTGCTGCCCCTGTGAGCCGAATTTTCGAGCGGAAATACCGTTGATGAAAATATCAATATCATCTCTGTGCGGACCGACAGAGGTTGTCAAAGAATTGACATCTTCACTGCGGCTGTTTTTGAGCGCTTTTAAAAAGGCATCTTTTGTTTTTTCTTCACTCTCGGCATCAAAAGAACCCATATATACAAGTTCAATTTCTTCTTTACCCGAAGAAATACCGTGATAAATATGTTTTACCTGTTCACTCAATGCATTTAAATAGCGCTTGCGCTGCAAAATAATCTTTGTGCCGAGTTGTGCCAAATTTTCTTCAAATATATCTAACATCATTTCAATAGATGTATTATATTTATAATCTTTTAAAAGTGCATTGCGCTGCACAAGATTTTTTTTATATTTACTTAAGTATTCATAAAACCCGGGTTTTATTTGGCACAGAGCATTATCGCAAAACTGCCGCCTCTCTTTCGGACCGCCTTTTACCAAAGACAAATGCTCCGGCGAAAAAATCACGGCGTGGTATTCTGCAGCAAAATTGTTCACACTGCTTTGTTTGATCTCATTTAATAACGCCGTTTTTTTCTCACTGAAAGTAATTTCTGCACTTTGTTCTATTCCGCGCGAAACAAATTCCGTTTTTATTTTTGCATTGCTTTGCCCGAAAAGAATTTGTTCCGCATCTTTTGAGGCTCTGAAACTTCTCATACCGGTAAAAAGCCACAGCGCTTCCAAAATATTGGTTTTACCCTGGGCATTCTCACCGTAAATGATATTGACACCTTCATTAAAAGAAAGTTGTATTTCACCGATATTGCGAAAATTTTTTAAAGATAGTGTATGAACCTTCATTTGCTTACCCGATAAGTGTTGCTGTCAAAAGTGACGACATCGCCCTCAAACAGTTTTTTTCCTCTTTGCAGGCATACTTCACCGTTTACGCTCACTTCGCCGTAAATAACGGCTTCTTTTGCCTCACCGCCGGTATACACCGCACCGCAATATTTTAAAAAGGCGTCTAATTTTATAAAATCCGTATTTATTATAATTTCTTCCATCTTATTTTGTTAATCTGACAGGCATAATGATAAATAAGAAATTATCACCCTCAACCGGTGTAATTTTAATCGGTTTAATGCTGTCAATCATTTCAATTTTTATTTCTTCACAATCGGTATTTTTTAATGCATCTATAAAATACTTGCTGTTAAAACCGATTTCTATTTTTTCACCCAATACGGAGGCACTGATTCTGTCATTCACCCTTGCGGTATTGGTAATGCAGTTCATTTTGATTTCATTGCCGTCAAAAATACATTTCACGGGACTCTTCACACGGTCGGTAATGACAATTGCCGTTCTCTCAATTGCTTTTAATAACTCACTTGTGGAAACCACGGTTTGTGTTTTACTGCCGGTGGGAATGGTTTTGGAATAATTTAAAAATTCTCCTTCAATTAATCTTGAAATCACACTGTAAGAACCTACATTAAAAATAATGTGGCGCTTGCCTAACGAAATAGAGATTTCATCTTCCGCTTCCATTGATATTTTTACAATTTCATTTAATGTTTTGGAAGGTACAATAAATTCAAGCGGCTCACCGCTATAATCAATTTTTTCTTTTCTGATGGCAAGGCGGAAACCGTCAAGCGCAATCATTCTTAATTCGCCTTCTTCAATTTCAAACTTTACACCGGTAAAAATCGGTCTGGTATCAACCACGGCGCAGGCGAAAACGGTCTTTTTCACCATTTTATCAAATAAATTCGCATCTAATTTTATTTCGGTGCCGTTTTGAACGGAAGGTAATTCGGGATATTCTTCTACACCCATTCCGTTAAGTGAAAATTCACTGTTTGCACTGGTAATATTGCAAAGTTTTCTCTCATCAGCCGTGATGGTGATAAGGTCACCTTCCATTTTTCTGACGATTTCACAAAGGGTTCTGGCATTGATGACAATACTGCCCTCTTCTTCAATATTGGCTTCTATATCCGTTACAATGGCAAGTTCCAAATCATAACCGGTTAAACTGACTTTACCGTTTTCCGCCGTGATTAAGATACCTTCAATCGACGGAATGGCTGCTTTTTGAGATACTGCTTTTGCCACAACATTACAAGCCATGGCAAGTTCAAGGGTAGAACTGGTGAATTTCATTTTTTTCTCCTTTCAAATAACAACGGTATGTATTTATAATAGTTTTAGTAATAGAGAGTGTTGAAACTGTTTAAAACTTCTGTGTAGGGCATTGTGAATAGTGTTTCACCCGTTTTACAAAATGTTGATAAAAAAATGTGAAACGGTATTAAACAAATGCGTAAAGTTTTGAACCTTTTTTAAGTGTTGATAATGTATTAATTTGTTGATAGGTTATTGTTCTCTCACATTTTTAATAATGTCGGAAATTTGGGCTTTTAAAGAGGCATCAATTTCAATTTTTTCTTCCACATTATTAATGGAATGAATCACGGTAGAATAATCTCTGCCGAATTTATCGCCGATTTCCTGAAAGGTCATGCCCGTCACTTCACGCATAATGTACATCGCAATTTGGCGCGGGTTGGAAATGTGATTATTTCTTTTTTTGGAATATAAATCATCCACGCTGACATTGTAATTGCGCGAAACTTCCAAAATAATCTTTTCGGTGATTTGCGGTATCGGTTGATTGCTTGTAACAATGTTTTTAATCACATTTTGCACATCACTGAGAACAATTTTATTTTCACCCGAAATGTTGGAATAGGCTTTGAGTTTTTTCACCACGCCGTCTAACTGACGAATATTATTTTTTACTTTTTCGGCAATGTAGATAATAATATCTTCTTCGAGTTTTAAATCGTAGATTTCGCATTTATTGCGGATGATATTAATTCTCGTTTCCAATTCCGGCGGTTGAATATCGGCAAGCAGACCCTGTTCAATTCTACCGCGAATACGGTCTGCCAAAGTGCTGATATCTTTGGGTGGACGGTCGGAAGATAAAATGATTTGCTTATTATCGACAATATAACTGTCAATAGTATGGAAAAATTCTTCTTGCGTAGATTCTTTGCCTGCAAAAAACTGAATATCATCAAAAATGATAATATCGGCACTTCTGTATTTATCGTGAAAAAGTGCGGTGGTTTTATTGCTTAAGTGATTTAAAAATTCATTTGTGAATTCTTCCGCTTTTACGAAAATAATTTTTTTGGTGGGATCATTCTCTTTAATTTTATAAGCAATGGCGTTTAATAAGTGGGTTTTGCCGAGCCCCGAATTACCGTAAATGAATAAGGGGTTATAACTCATTGTATTATTCACACTGTAACCGTTGCTGTTTAATGCAACCGCTTTTGCGGCAGAATAGGCAAATTTATTGGAGGGACCGACAACAAAATTTTCAAAGGTTTCTTTTTGTAAGTTGGCGGGGTTCTTTTGTTTTTGCTGTTCGACATAATCTTTCTTTTCGGGGGTAGAAATAAATTTAACATCAACATCAAACCCGAAAGCATCACTCAGTGCCTGTTTCCATGTTTCGTAGTATTTATCGCTGACGATGGTTTTCACAAAATCTTCGCCGCAATCAATGACCATAGTATCATTTTCAAATACGACAAATTTTAAAGGGTCAAACCATAATTCGGCTGCCGTTTGTGTGATATTTAATTCTAATTCGCTTTTTACTTTATCAAATATATCGTCAAATGATCTCATTTTATCTCCTTATATAAATTATAATTATATTAATAATATTATAGTAATATACAAATACTTATATATTTTACCATATAATATTGTGTTTTTCAACATTTTTTCATCATTTTGTGTAGACTTTATTAATGTTATTAAATATTTAAATATTATATAGAGTAATAAAAAGCTCTTTTCCTAAAACCGTGAAATTGGATATAATTTAATACAACACAAAAATTATAAATATTTGTTTTCTTTGCAATCAGATGAGTGGCAGAAGCGCACAGATCAAATTTTCAACAGCAAAGCGTTTGAAAATTCTGTGTGCTTCGGAAAGTTTCGGGGGTTTCCAAAGGGGTATTAGAGATGTTAGTTTAAGTTCT
>CADBJA010000007.1:2650-21104 GCA_902794945.1 Oscillospiraceae bacterium | reverse complement strand
ATACCCTTCATCATAAATAATATTCACACTGCCGAGACTGCTGTTTTCCAGTTCCGCCGTGTAGTTCTTTTTTACCACAGCGCCTTCACTGCCGCCGTCTCCCACCAAAGTGGTGTGCAACACGGTGGGGTTCATAAGGACGATAACGGTGGCGCTGATAAGAATGACCACATTAATAATCACGCCGACAAGTTTGAGTTTTTTATTCTTAAAAATGCCGAGCACAAGTAAAAACATACTCACCACGCAGAACACGGCGCTCGCAAGGTGGTGCGGAAAATAGAAGCGCGCGGCGGCAAAATAGCCGTAGTAGTGGTAGCCTAAAAATGCCAACATGGGTGTGAGTATCAACAATCCCCACCATTTGTCTTTTTTTATAAAGTAACCGACAAAAGCCATTGGGAATGTAAGCACTATTATCGGCGCCCAATAGCGCAAATAGCCCATCACGCTCCAGCCGACAAACGGCACTTCGACCAGAAAAATAAGCGGTTGGCTAATCACAAAAAATACAAATGTTTTGAGTGCCGCGTCCAAATTGCTTTTGGCGTTTGTGATAATGATGATGGCAAAGAGTATCCACCATTCATAGCCAATGGCAATGTCTTGCAATGAGGTGTTTTTGAATACCGGTACTTGATTTATCAGTGCGGTGTAAGCGGCGGTAACGATGGCAAACACTATCACTTTCCACCAAGGCATTTTGATACCGCCGAAGAGTTTTTCGAGTTTTTGCATAATGTCTCCTCAGTCGATTTATGTATTTTGCGCGATAAGCAGTGCCGAAATGCTCAATACCTGTTTTGCCGAGAGTGCGGGTACACGGTCTGCAATGTAATCAAGCATATTGTCTTGCTCATCATAGGTAAAGATCGGTGTTTCGCCGGTGCCGTGCAGGTGTATTTCCGCCTCCGGGTTTGAAAAGTAGACAATTGCCTGCACATGGGTAAAAATCTTATTATCTCTTAAAAAATTTGCCAAGCGGTAGGTATGCGTGCCGACTTGTTTGACCGGGCTGTAGAAAGAATCGGGGTGTTCTATGCCGTAGCGATCGGTTTTGACACGGCTCCAATCTTTCGCATCGTAATCGGCATCAATTAAACCTTTTTGCCCCTTGGTTTCCACAATGAAAACACCGGCGGGACCGACGATGATGTTATCAATTTCGCTTTCGCCGTCACCAAAATGCACGGTGGTGTTGCGCAACACGGTGTATTCCTCGGGAAGCCTTGCGAGAACCGCTGCCGCGGCGTTTTCACTCTTTTCTCCGGCAATTTCGATGTTGCCGGGTCTTTTGCCGCTGCGGGTGTGGTAAATCACAAAGCACAAAACAGCCGCTGCAGCGCATATAAGCGCCGGCACGATTGCTTTTGTCACACCGGTGAGGGCATAGAAGCCTAAAAACAGTGTTAATATGAGAATAACGATAGCGACAGGCAACCAGCCTTTGCCGCTTTTTTTATTTTTATTTTCGGTGGGGGAAGCCCCGTTTTGTACGATAGTTCCCATGGTATTTTTAGTCCTTTTGGTAGAGTAAATTCTAATTTAGCGCACTATGTGCGCTAAATTAGAATTAGCGTTCAGTGTTCAGTGTTCAGAAGCAGGCGCAAAGCGCCTGCCTAAAGCGTTGCTATGCAACGCGCCGCTAAAAACTGAAAACTGTAAACTGTAAACTGTAAATTCTAATTTGTCGGCTCGGAGAGCCCGACAAATTAGAATTTATTATTCAAAACTCCAAAACGCCGTGCCGGTTTCGGGGCTCGGTTTTTGACCGATTTTGCCGCCAATTACGGGGCGCAGTTCTATTTCTGCCGTGTAAAGCACGGTAATGCTTTTCATATGCCCGCCGGCAACACGGTGTTCACCGTCTTCCAAATACGCAAACATCGCGTGGGTGTGGTGGTGCGGGTTATCGGTATCACCGTCTACAATATTGCCGATGAGGGAAGTCAGTTCCAACATCCCTTCCACTTTACGGGTGTCAAAATCACCCTTTTCGGGAATAAAGGTTTGGATTTCGGCACTGCTGCACCCGCCGATGCCTTCATAAACGGCAGAAGCAATTTTCTCTTTTTTGCATACTTCCAAAATGCAGGCAATGATTTCATCGCCTTTATCGATACGCAGATAGTAAGTGTTATTATAACGGTGGTATTGCATCATAAACTCCTTTGCTTTTTAATTGCGGAATAATGTATATTACTTTTCTATTATATACCTTTTATCTTCTTTTGTCATCCCTAAAATATGATTTACAAATCGATTCGCTTTCGGTATAATAAACGTATAGAATGCGCCTACCTGTTAAAACGCTTTTCAACGAAAAAGCGTGCAATGCGGGTGAGTTGAAGTCGGCATGTTTTTATGATTGCAAATGCTTTCGGTTACATAAAATGAGGATACATGAATGTTAAAAAAAATAACGGCAATTCTTTTTATTGGGGTGATAATCGTGTTTGGTTTCAGCGGCTGTTTCGGCAAAAAATACAAGGTGGATTATTGTGGCAGTAAAGAGAGTTTTCGCGGCGCGAAGGATTCTTACAGGGCAGGGCTGGAAGTAACACTGCGCTACCCGCATATTGCGACCGATACGGATTATACTTTTTATGTAGATGGGAAGCGCGTGAACCCTGATTACAGTGATAAAGACGGGTTTACGATTGCCTTTACCATGCCGGCGCATGATATCCGCGTGAGGGTGGAAGAGAAAAATACGATGTTGCCGGAAGCGGATGCAAAGCAAGCCGTGCTCTCTTACCCTTCGTTTGACGGCGGCGGACCGCGCTATACCGTTAAAATCGAAAATGAGCAGATGGTTGCCTGTGAGCAGGCAAACCGCTACAGCGGCAAAAAAGATCCCACGGCAAGCGGCACGCCTTACACGGTAGAGATTGTGTTCACCGGCTTACAAGAGGGGAATACCACAGCACGCATTGAGGCGCGTTCACCCACCGGCATTCGTTATGATGAAATTTATGAGATTATGGTTGATGCCGATTTAAAAGTCACCGCCACCTTAAAAGAACATATTGAAGGCGGGCAACAATAAAGAAAGAGAGGATTAAAAACGGGCAAAAAAATAGTGGTGGTCAATGCAGGACCACGCAAAGGTTTTAATACAGATACACTGTTGTGTGAAGCGGCAAACGGGGCGCAGGCAGCCGGTGCCGAAATACAGCGCTTTGATTTATTTCGTTTAGAAAAATATACCGGTTGTATTTCGTGTTTCGGTTGCAAAAAAGAGAGATTTAAAGGCAAATGCATTTGCCGTGACGGCTTAATGCCCGTGTTGGATGCGATTCGTGAAGCGGATGGATTGATTATCGGCTCGCCGAACTATTTATCGGAAATGACGGCTTCTTTTAGAGCGTTGTATGAAAGGCTGATATTCCAAAACCTGACTTATAATCTCGAAACACCTTGCTGCAATGAGCATCCGATTCCGGTATTGCTCATAATGACCAGCAATGCGGACGATACGGCGTATGAAGCCCTGGTGCAAAATTACGCAAGTACCCTTATCCGTTTTGTGGGACCTGCGAAGTATTTTGTGAGCGGCAACACATTGCAGCTGAAAGATTATTCCAAAACCGATTGGGCGTGGACGATGTTTGATGTGCCGGCAAAACAAGCCCGCCACGAAGCCGTGTTCCCACGGGAGTGCGCCCGGGTGCGCGAACTGGGCGCCGCCCTGGTGCAGGGGTAAGCTGCAATATGTATTGATAAAAACCCGAGTTAAGCAATACCGCTTTACTCGGCTTTTTTCTGCTAATCGGTCAATGTTGCATAATTTTGACTGTATGTAGAACTCTGTTTCATTTCTGTTTAAAGATTTGTTTCATCAGGCTTTTATGCGAATTGATATTTTTAATTAGTTATATACAGATAATTCTCATCAAACATAACGACAGATTCTTCATGAAAAATTCTATTTATTCTTTTTATGATTTCAACAAGTTCGTTTACATTGGTATCTTTATAATGAGAGAATAATTTCATTGCCTTTGAAACACCTGTTTCTTTTATCGTTTTTAGTTTTTCTTCACCTGAAATCAAGGTTTCACCCAGTTGTGTTTGGCTGATTCCGGGTGTTTTTGCAATCAATTCACCTAAAGTACCGCTAATCTTTGAAGCAGCATCCAACGCCAATGAACCAATAGAATTATTTTTGGATTCCTCAAGAAAAACATAACATTCGGTATACAATTCCTTGTAAGCAACAGAAAGGTCGTATATTTGATTTTGAACATGTTCCAAATAATCTTTTGAAAGGTTTTCCAATACGATGATTTCAACAAATGAGGAAAAAGAGTATAAATAAACAGAAGTTTGGTAGTTTTGTAACTCATAAATTAATGCTTCATATTCATTTTTATTTTTGTCAATGAATCTGCGTAGGTGTTTTCTTGCAGCTTGTATATTCTTCTCGGCAGTTTCTTTGATATCCATCACCTTAATATGCATACTTGTCTTGTAGGTTTCATTATCAATACTATATTTGTATTCATTTAAAACCGTAGTCAAAAAAGATAATTCGGCTTCAATATGTGCACGCTTTTCATCCTTTAAGTATTCGCACAGTTCTTTTTGTTGCTTTTTAATTTCAGTTACTTGTTTAGAAATATACAACAGTTGCACAGCAATCAACATTGTTGCGGGGTTGAACCCCGATTCAACATTAGGAATATCTTTCACGGGTATTTTTTTGAATCTTGCTTGTTCTGCTATTTTACCATTTTTCAATAATGCGCCTATTTGGGCGTTCTCTCCATGAAAATAGTTGGTTAATTGTACAGGATTTCCGGCTTTATCAAATGCAGCATATAGATTGGTTGCAGATGTTTGAAAAGAAGGGGAAAAGACTTGTGATAAAAATGATGTAACGGGAACAAATGCTGCTCCCAACATGCCGATTTGTTCAATCTTCAGTTTAGTACAGTTTTTTAACGAAATATCGTCTTTAAAATGCGGTTGTATATATTCTCTGTTTACGAGAGAGTAAATAATTTCTTTTTTCTCTAATTGAGTATTTTGTTCCATTTTACACCTCGATTAATTGTTACTGATTTAATTATAATTTATCAAATTGTGAAAATCAATACTAGGTATTATAATTTAAAATATTGAAACCGATAAAAGTAATGGCAGTGAGCGTATGCTCACTGCCTTGGTGTTTTTTAATGCTCCGGTGAATAAACGGAAACGGATATCTCTTCATCATCGGGGTCAAAGTCAATGCTCACCTGATAACCGCCTTCATTTTTTGCTTTATACATGGTATATCCGGGATTATCATAATTTTCGGGGTCTTTTGTAAATCCTTGTTTTTTGCAGGCGTTTACATAGGTTTGAAAGTCCGTTTTAGAAGCGCCGTGAATGGTGAAATGCAGGGATGTATCATTCTCGCTCACAAGTTCCACATACTCTCCTTGCGGCTTGGGAACAATTTTTGCCAAGGCGCCTTCACTCCACTGAAATGCTTTTACACTATCTGTATCATCCGTATAATTTTTGGCTTTAAAATCATAGTTGGTGGTAACAATGTTGCCGTCTTTAATATAGGATATCGTCGCTATATCCGGTTCAAACATTTCACAAACGGCGGCATCACGCACATAGTATGTGCCGCTGAAGTAATAGCAGTGAATGTTTTTACTAACCGCACCGGGTTTAATGACTCTGTCACTTTTAAAGTGTATTTCAGGTTCTTTTGTTTTGAGTTCTTCCAATTCATTTTGTTTGAGGGTGTCGAGTTTTTGAATGGAAGCAAAGAAAGCGTCTTTTTGTTCGGGTGTTGCATCTGCTTTCAGCGTCATATTGAGTGAAAATTCGGTAATGGTGTATTTGCCGGCATTGGTTAAACTCATGAAAGCAAATCGTTCTTTGTCAATAATGCCGCTTTCAATTTCCCACTGCAAATCCTCAATATCAATGCGCTTTTCTTCCTGCTGTGTGTTTGCCTGTTTGGTGTCGCCTTTATTGTTTGTTTGTGTGCAGGCACAAAAGCCTGCACACAAACACAATACAAGTGTTCCAATCAATAGCGTGTTGATGATTTTTTTCATTCTAATTCCTCTCTTTCGTTTTTAGAATTGTTCTAATCCACTTTTCGCTGTAGCCGAATTTGGAGGCAAGTTGCTTCACATTCGTGCCGTCATATTCGCGCAGAATTTGTTCTTGCACAAATTCTTTTGTGAATAGATTTACAGGAAAGTTGATTTGTTGCCCTCGGTATGTAGCGTGTATTTTTAACGCTGCTTCCGTGCCGATTAATTCGGCAAGTTCACAATAGATGTGTGCGAGTTGATCGCTTTGAATTTCGTCAGGTGACATTTCCGTAAAAACCTCTCTCATAAGTACTCCTTTCATTATTATTGAATGTTTGCATGGAACTTTCAAGTAGCGTTGTTCCGTGGAACACTTCTTTAGACAAGGGAGTGAGAACAACGTATACTCATAAGAGAGTTTGTAAATTTCGCGTATCAAAAAACACCGTCGTCACGGTAAAAACGGCGTTTTTCCATATTTCTTTCAAAATAATAATGAAACAGTATGAACCGGTCAACAAAATATAAACTTAGATGATGTAATATATAAGTCGTGTGGTTTTAGCCACTTTTTCGACAGTCTGAAACAAGGCAGTGAGTTCTCCCTCACTGCCTTGAATTTTTTCTGCCATGGCACCAAAAAGAGGGTGTGAAGCATTTTTGCTTCACACCCTCTTTTGAGTTTGACTATATTATTTTGCAAGTGCTTTATACACCTGAAACACCCGAAACAAGCCGAGGGCGATAACTGCTGCGTAAATGCCTGTGCGCAGGGCGTTTGCTGCGCGGATGGCGGTGATATATTTATTAACATTGGTCATTTTGAGTAATTGTTCCATAGTAGTTTCCTTTCAAATAGTTTAGTATTAAAGATCTTTCGGCAGGATCAAGATGACAAGGAAGTAAATAACTTCCTTGTGACTTTCTTAAGTTGACGGTATTGCTCACGAGAGGGAGGCGTTAAAAGGTTAAGATTGTAATGTTGTTTCCAGTACCACGGCGTGAGCGACGGCGGGGATGGTTCTGCCTTGCTTGACCGTGCTTGCCGAGAGTAGGGCACCTGTCGGCACAAAGAGAATGCGTTTTAAATTGCCGGCGGCAAGTTCACCCAAAAAGTGAGAGCAGAGCATACTTGCACTGCACCCGGCGCCGGAACCGCCGCCGTGCACATCTTGCGCCTCTCTGTCAAAAATGAGTTTGCCGCAGTCATCGTGCAGGCTTTCAATATCAATCTTGTGCTCTTTTTTTAGGTATTCGTAAAGAATATCACTGCCCACATGCCCGAGGTCACCGGTCACGATTTTATCAAAATCACAGAGGTCACACTTCAAATCTTCCATAATACCGGCAATGGTGCTCGCCGCGGCAGGTGCCATTGTCAAGGTTAGAACAACGAACTGTGATTTTGACCAAATAACAAAGTTTCCAATTGTTAAATTCGCACAATTTTCCACATTTTTCCAAGATTTATCATAAAAATTTTTCGATGAATTTACAAGAATATGTATCTAATACCAACCATGGCAGGGTTACAGCTTTGTAACTATTTTGTGCAATATATACAATTCAATAGCACTTATTTGTGGCAATATAAACAACGAAAACTGCTGAAATTTGCCATTTTTACCCTGATTTTGGCGAAAAAAGTGTATTCTGTTTTTATAAAGGTTACAGTACATCATGAATGTTGAACCAAAAATCAAAAATGGCGTAGGTATAGGAAAAACAAAGGTTTCCAAAATTGAAAATTGCCAAAAAACTGCCAAAAAACGACTACGTCGCATTTTTTGACCTATTTTTTTGGATGAAAAACTGCTATGCGGGTTGGATGATAAAAGCAGCGATTTTTTTCTCGCTGTTGCATGCTTTTTTTGTTTATTCAGCTCATTTTGAATTCAAATTTTATTTAGTTGTATTTTGAATTATAATGTGCTACAATGTTTTTGGTTTCAGCAAGACCTACCATAAATAACTTTTGGCTTAAGCCGGAAAGGAGGTAGGTTATGAATTATCCGGATCTTTCAAACTGGAAATCACTTGCTGTAATCGGCTGCAGTGTGATTGGGATTATTGCTTTTGTTAAGTTGAATCCCGATCAGATTGAAAACGTATCAATGACTTTTGTTGGTACTTTTGGAAATTGTGTTAAGCTTCTTCAAGAAGATTAATCGATTTTTCAGCATAGGCATATAGCTTTTTGCTATATGCCTTTAAATAATAATTGAGGTGGTATTATGGATGCTTTGTATTATCTGGAACGAATTAATAAAGAGAAAACACTTGCACTTCAAAGATTTTTAGATTTAGCTTTAATTGACAATTGGCAAAGCGATTTATATGAAATTCTAAAAGAAAAATATGAAAAAGGAAAATTAAAGGGGATATGCAAAAACGCTTATGACGATATGTGTTTAAATGGAATTGAGAATTATTGTACGAAAAGAATGGATATTACTTTTGCTTTAGAAGTTATAAAAATGAAGAACAAAGGCGGAGGATATTTAGTTCCATTAAATAAGAATACTTTTAAGTCGTTACAATTTTTAATAAATGATAGAAATAAAAAGTCTCATTTTTCTTATAATGAGAATCAGGAGGAATATTATTATCAAATCTTATTAAATATTTCAGATATACAACAGTTCATCAAGAATGTCCACCATAATGAAACTAGAATCAGTGAAAGTAAGCGGTTAGAGTACACTCAAAAATACGGTCAGCAATTCAAGCAGTTACATGACGAAGTCATTACAGAACTTTTAGACTTTTTAAATTGTAAAAAAATTGACGAAAGCATAGAGAAAATCAAAAGTAGTAAAGAACCACAAAAAGTATTCAGTGCTGCTATGGTTTATTTTTCAAGACAATTACCATGGGAAAAAGGAAAAGAACTTCCCGGTGAGCGTTTTCATATTAAAGCATCTGATGCGGGAATAGTTGAAGCTCATTCTTTTGCTGCTTTAATTGATTGCGACTATCATCGATTTGATAAAGCAATAGAAAGAATGGAAAGGATATATATTGCAAATAATGTTCTTCATTTTCACGAGTGTCAACAGATTATTAATATAATTAATTTGTATAAAAAATCTGCTGGCAAAGAGCCTACAGAAAGAATGAAAAAAATGATAAGTATTATAACTAAACAAGGTTACATGGTTTATGAAAATGATAAAGGTAATTATATATTAAATTATAACTAAAAAACGCACAAGGCAGTGAGTTCTCCCTCACTGCCTTGTGTTTTTCTATTGCTCCGGTGAATACACGGAAACGGATATTTCTTCATCATCGGGGTCAAAGTTGATGCTCACTTTATAGCCGGTTTCATTTTCTGCATTGTACATGGAATACTCGGTATAGTCATAGTTTTTGTCATCCTTTGTAAATCCCTGTTCTTTGCAGGCGTTTACATAGGTTTGAAAGTCTGTTTTAGCGGTGCCGTGCATAGTGAAGTGCAGGGCTGTATCGTTCTCGGTCACAAGTTCCACATATTCCGCTGTCGGTTTCGGAACCGCTTTTGCCAAGGCGCTCTCGCTCCACTCAAAAGCCTTAACGGAGCCGGAATCATCAGAATAACTTTTTGCCTTAAAGTCATAGTTTGTGGTGACAATATTACCGTCTTTAATGTAGGAAACGGTTGCTATGTCGGGTTCAAACATTTCACAAACAGCTGCATCCCGTACATAGTAGGTGCCTGTGAAGTAGTAGCAGTGAATGTTTTTGCAAGTATCACCGGATTTAACAACTTTATCACTTTTAAAGTGTATTTGCGGTTCGTTCTCCTTGATTTGCTCAAACTCATTTTTTTCGAGAATATCAAGTTTTTCAATAGAAGCAAAGAAAGCATCTGTCTGTTCCGGGGTACTATCTGCCTTGAGCGTCATACTTAGCGAAAATGCGGTAATTGTGTATTCGCTTGCGTTGGTCAAACTCATTAATGCAAACCTTTTTTCCTTGATGATACCGCTCGCAATTTCCCACTGTAAATCGGCAATGTCAATGCGCTTTTCTTCTTGTGCGGCGGTTGCCTTTTTATCGCTTCCCTGTTTGGTTTGTGTGCAGGCACAAAGACCTGCACACAAAGTGATGATGAGTGTTACAATGAGTAAACTGCTTATAATTTTTTTCATTTTCAATTCCTCTCTTTCGTTTTTAAAATTGTTCTAATCCACTTTTCACTGTAGCCGAATTTCGAAGCAAGCTGCTTTACATTTGTGCCGTCATATTCACATATTATTTGTTTTTGTACAAATTCTTTTGTGAATAAGTTCACGGGAAAATTGATTTGCTGACCACGGTATGCGGCATGTATTTTTAATGCAGCCTCAATACCGACTAATTCGGCAAGTTCACAATAGATATGTGAAAGTTGATTGCTTTGAATTTCGTCCTGTGGCATTTCGGTAAAAACCTCTCTCATAAGTACTCCTTTCATCATTATTGATTTTTTAATTGGAACTTTCAAGTAACGCAGTTCCACGGAACACTTCCTTGGACAAAGGATGTGGAAAAACGTATACTCATAAAAGAGGTTGTAAATTTCGCGCAGAAAAAAAGCACCTGCATAAGCGGGTGCAGATATACGCAAAATTTACAAATCATATATTGAAACGTTTTGTTTCAATATAAAAGAAAGGAGAGAGTGTTTTGGTAAAAATCAAAGTAAAAAGCATTTATCAAGCAGTCAAGTATCTGGAAATGGCTTATTTTGAAAAGCTTCCGTATGATTTGCAAATCGGCTTTGATGAGGTGAAAGGTGAGAAGAAAGCGTACTATACCGTTGAAATCGGTACGGATGAAGAAACCTTTAAGGATTTGACCGGTCGGCGCGGACTGTTCCGCCATGAGATTATTGAAACAGCTTAACGAATTTTATCTCGTTAAAAAATGCCATATGCTACATAGCCTTTGTGATTGAAAGGGCAAATCGTATTAACTTATTATGAAATAAATCACTTCCATTCAGCATCACCTCCTTTCACCCGATGTTGTTCGGAACCAATATGGCATTTTGAAGCAAGGCAGTGAGTTCACCCTCACTGCCTTGTGATTTTATTTTATCCTCCGCTTTTTCGTATTATGTTTTTTGAAGGTGTTTACAATTAGAATAAACTGTGTTATATTGCCATTGGTATTATCCTATGCCCTGCCCGACACGGCATTCCGTGCCACAGGGACCGACAAACGGATAATACCGGTTGCTTTCGCTTTAAAGTTAACCGAGGAATGCATCGGTTTATCATAGAAAGCAATTAAAAGCGGCAGGGGAGGTACAGCCGTCACTCTATCTGACGACTATGCCCAAGATCCTGCCGTCGAGGCACCGTATGCTGAAAGAAACTGTCAAAGCCTTTCGTGTCCGTTAAGTCGGATGGCGGTGCCTCTAAAATAGAAAAGTGCAATTGCGCTAACACCATTTCGGATGTGTCTTGAGGGCTGAAAAGTATTCAAAAATTTAGCGGCAATTGTTCTTGGCACAGGCGAGTGTTGACGGGCTCTTTTGCCCGGAGGCTTCTGCCGGCTCATTCGCTTGTGTTTTTCGAGATTTCCGCGTCGGCGAGAGTTCGCTTTGACCGGCATGCGGAAATCTCATTTTTTGATTTGGGTATAAACCGGAGAGGAATTATGGCACACAAAGCAAAAAGCATCAATGACAGGCTGTTGCAACAACCGTCGGCATTTTACCGCTTGCGTAAATTGCCTTCAAAACAGGGTGAAAAGGCATATGTGCTGACACTTTTGAAGCGTGCGGAAATGACGGTCGAAGAGCAGATTGACATTGTATATCAATTCTTTTTAAACTGTTTAAAAAGAGGGGAAACACTAAAAACCGATTCAAAGTGCTTTCGCATAGTCGGCAAAGATTATCAGTTGGTCTATTGTATTGAGTTTTATAAAAAAAGTGCGCAAAAGCGAGGCTTCGTTGAAAACGGAGCGGTAAAAACCGAATTGCTCAACAGAATGGGGTGTGAGATTGCGTTCAGGTGGTTAAGACAAAATCATTTGAGTATCGAAGATGCGTTTGTTTTGGCAAAAATGCAAGAAGAAAGTTTTTGTGCTCGGTATCCTAACCCGGCAGACAGGTTTATCGCTATTATTAAAGCGTATAAAGCGCATTTGAAAGCACTTTCAAAATAATGAGTAGGGTTGTGCGTGACTGCAAAGTCATACTACAAAGGGCTGCCTCACACCAGTGAGACAGCCCATACATTTTTTATTGTTATTTTATTAGTAGTCAATATATTCATCAAAATTGCTCACACCGTTGAGCATTGCGCCTTCCACCACTTGCGCATTCGGTAAGGCGGCTTGTATGTGTTGGGTGGCTTTTTTTAAGTCGCTTCCGCCGGAGGTGGCAAATACCGCAATTTTTTTGCCGCTGAAATCATACGCCTCAAGAAAACTTTTTATAATCAGCGGAACTGTATAATACCATATCGGGAATACTAAATAGATAGTGTCATACGCTGCAATATCCGCATCCGTGTCGGCAAGGGCGGGTTTCGTTTTTTTAATCCATTCTTTGTTGCAGCGTGCGAGCGGGTTGGTCCACTTGATGTCTGCGGCAGTATAAGGCACCTTCGGCTTAATTTCATAGAGGTCTGCGCCTGCAGCCTGTGCGAGGACTTTTGCTTTTTCGGCGGTAATGCCGCTTGCCGAAAAGTAGGCAACTAATTTTTTACTCATTATCCTTTTCCTCCTGTTATGTGTAAATCTTTCTTAATTTAAAGGGCTGCCGCAATAGGCGCAAAATTGACCGTTGCCTGCCGGGGCACCGCAATTGCCGCAGAATTTCGGCTTCGGTTGGGCAATCTCTCCGCCCGCTGCTTTTGCGGCTTCATCGAGTAAAGCCTGCATGGAGGCATGGTCTTCTGCTATTGCTTTTTGTGCGTTCATTTCGGCTTGCGCTCGCTCTTCGGGCGTCATCTTATCTAGTGTAGCCTGCAATTCTCTTTGCGCTTTTTCAAGTGCCTGTTGCATTTCTTCCGGTGTCATATTTACATTAGTATCCATATTTACCTCCGCAAATCATATTTCGGTATATTTATCATACCACAAGCGGGTGCATATCTCAATATCTTTCACATTTTCGGTTAGGGTGAGAATTTCATACATAGTATAAGTATTGATTGACTTTTAGTATAAACTCCTATAGAATGTATGCACTATTATGCACTATTTATTATAGGAGGCTATTATGAAAATTACAGGTTTTTGCCCGATTATTGTCACGAGAGACCAAGATGCTGCTGTCAAGGCGTTTGAGGCGCTTGGTTTTGAAAGATGTCATTTAAAAACTGATATCGAAGGCGGAAGAAACGAGAATATTAATATGAAGGATGCAAACGGCAACCGTATCAACATCGCAAGCTCGCTTACCGTGCCGCGAGATGTCACAGGCATCAACATTAATGTGGATGATTTTGATGAAGCGTATGAACTCTTGCTCTCACAGGGCTTTACCAATCCCCGCGGTGATAAGGTAACCGAAACCGCTTCCTCAAAGGCAACCATGCTTTTCGCGCCGTCAGGTTTTCCGGTGAACATTGCGCAACATATTAAAAAAGTAAAGTAATGATTTAAAAATCAAATTGTAAGAGGCTGCCGCATACGGGCAGCCTCTTTTCTATCATTAGAGCATGACAGGCATTTTACCATAAGGCAGTGAGTACACCCTCACTGCCTGATTTTTTATGTACCTTTTTTGGTATGTACCGAAAATGGTACATACATCCGTCTATGATAGCCTTGCAAACGAAAGAAATGTGCGGGAGGCGCGAGATGGTTTATTACGATGTAAAAATCAAATATGAATTGGTACAAAATGATAAAAAGAGAGGCTTTTACAGCGATTTGCGTGCAATTAACAGAGAGCAAAGAAGGTCTAAGAACACAGCACGAAAGTTGTTGTTTTATGCGAATGAAGATAATGTGCTTTCAGCCGTGCTGATGTTTGATTATGCCAAAACATCTCTTTCCAAAGTAAAAGAACGCTTTGAGACTGAAATCTTTAATCAAAATAAGAATGTATTTTCCGCTTTTCGCTTTTTGAAAACTTCTACCGAAATTACGCTTGAAACTGCCTGTGAAAACATAGAAAACGGCATAGCCGAAGACCTTTTTGATTGCTTTCATGACAGCGGGCAATTATGCGAAGCGTATTACGCCGACCATGATTACGTTGAGTTTAAAGAGTTCCTTTTGCAAAACAAGTCTTTTACTTTGGAACAGGCGAAAGAGGAAGCCGAAAAGTTTTTTGCGGATAATGCTTTTGCGGAAGAATTGGAGCGCATTTATTCACCGCTCAATAAGCGCCGGTTTTACGGTAACCCGGTCCACTATAAAATCAACGCCGCCTCTCGCGAAACAGCCCTCGGTCTTGTAAGCTTGCTCGCAAAGGCGCTTTATGCCAACAAGCGCTTAGTCAGTGCGCGCGTGAGCTATGTTACCGAAACAAACCCGGATGGCAGAAGGAGCGATTTTGATGATTTGTGCGAGAATTCCTATGGAACGCTTGTGGCGGTCGAGTGCAAGGATTGGGATGATGAAGAAAGCGATTTTGCAAAAGATTCCCAAATTAAGAGCGAAAATATTGAGCGCAATATTCTTCATTTTGCCTCGTATGTGCCGTTTGTGCTGGTCGATGTCGGCGGTGCAAACAAGTTGTGCAAGCACTGTGTTGCGCACCTGATTGCGCATGATATTGATTTAGTGGAACTCGGTGAGAAAAAGGGAAGCAAGCGGGCTGCAAAGCAGTATGTTTCACGCTTGCTCAAAACCTACCGCGTGCCTTATGCAAAGGCAGACTTGGTGCTTCCCGAGAGGGAGGAATATTCGACCTTTGATATAGCCGAGACGTTTCACAAAATCAAAAGAGGCAGCATTAAAAACAGCATATACAAAGCGTATCAAAACTGCAAAAAGCTGGAGGTGGAGGCGCCGAAGTCGCTTTCAAACAGCTATGACAAATTGCAGCAACTGGTTGGTTTGCATGACATTAAGCAGATAATTGACCAAATAATCGCTGCGCAAAAGATGACGAAAATGCGCAAGGAAGCGGGGCTGGCAGTAAGCGATTCGGCAAAGCATATGATTTTTACCGGCAACCCCGGCAGTGCCAAAACAACCGTGGCAAGGCTGCTTTCTTCCATTCTTTTTGATGAGCATGTGATTGAAAAACCCAAGTTTGTGGAGTGCGGCAGGCAGGATTTGGTCGGTAGGTATGTAGGCTGGACAGCGCAACAGGTTGAAGCGAAGTTTCGGGAGGCAAAAGGCGGTATTCTTTTTATTGATGAGGCGTATTCTTTGGTGGAAAAAGAAGGGCTTTACGGTGATGAAGCAATCAATACCATTGTGCAGATGATGGAGAATTACCGCGAAGATGTCATTGTGATTTTTGCGGGCTATCCCGATAAAATGAAGCGCTTTCTTGCTAAAAATGAGGGCTTGCGCAGTCGTATTGCTTTCCACATTGACTTCCCCGATTATAATGGAGAGGAACTGTGCGCCATTTTGGAACTGATGTGCAAAAACAGGGGATATACCCTTGAAACCGGTGCCGCCGAAAAGTGCAAAGGCATTTTTGAAATCGCTTCTCATAATGCCGAGTTCGGCAACGGCAGATTTGTGCGCAATGTGCTCGAGCAGGCAATTATTAAGCAGTCGGCGCGCCTTGTTGGCGAGTACCGGGGCAAGCCGATAGATAGGGAAACGATGACCACCCTCGCCGCTGCGGATTTTGACACCAACGCCGCCAAAACCTACAAATCTAACAAAGTTGCGATAGGGTTTTAGGAGGTGCAGATGAAAATTGCCGGGAATGGTAATTGAAAAATGCTATTTATCCGTATATAATGGATTTACAGATAAAAAAAGGAGTGTCATCAAAATGAGTAAACTTGATAAAGAGTGGAAATTAAGTCAACAAGCACAAGAATTTTTTGTATATACAACTTTGGGAATTGTGCCAAAAGAATTATTTGATAATAATATGAAAGCTTATCGCGACTATATTAATAAGTTGTTGAAAAAAAAGGATGCTGAAAAGGATATTATAAATGAAAATGATTTTTCTTATAAGTATTATTGTACTTTTATGTGTGCAAGGGCTGCTTATAACGATCTTTGTAGAACATTAACATACAAAGATAAATATAAAGATAAAAAAGGTAATGAGAAAGGAGATTTAAAGGAAAAAGAAAGCGCAATTAATAACGTCTGTTTTGAGTTAACAAATACGATTTATCAGTATTATACAAACGGTTGTAGTAATATTGATCTGGAAAAGTTGTTTTCAGTTTTTAATAACGATGGAAAAATTAAAGAGGATTTCGTATTACTTTCTTACTTAGAGGATCCCGAAAAGTTCTATTTTGGGCAAGTCCAAAAATGGGTTAATATGACTTTGAAGTATTTATATCTTTTAGGTTTAGTGAAAAAGGAAGAGGCTAAAGAATTACATATCCCAATTGATAGTTATATCTTAGAGGCTCTTTGGTATGCAGATAGAGAAATTGTTATACCAAAAAGTGATAAAAAAGACAAATATGATAATGAAAAATATTGTGACGAAACATTTAGAAAACATAGAGAAAACAAAAATTATGCTGATGAAAAAGTTAAATCTTGGAGTCAATGGAATAAAAATGATTATGATTCTATGAGAAAAAGTTTGCCTGAGGGTATTAACACTAATTGGGAACACAAAAACTGGATTAGAATAGCAGAAAAAAGAAAAGGAATAAAATTTAACTGATACTTAAAAGATGCA
This sequence comes from Oscillospiraceae bacterium, assembly GCA_902794945.1. Classification (GTDB taxonomy): domain Bacteria; phylum Bacillota; class Clostridia; order Oscillospirales; family Acutalibacteraceae; genus RUG714. The sequence continues at coordinate 4,283 of CADBJA010000007.1, read as the reverse complement.
CCATAATCGGTGCATCTTTTTTGATATTATATTAGTTGAAGGGATTTTCATTTTACAATGATTTACAAAAAACAAAAAAGAGTGAAAATTCATCACAAACTAACCAAATAGGTCGCCCGATGCGATTATGTGGTTGAAAAGGAAAAAGAATAAGTGATTCTTAAACAAACGAAAGGAGCAGCTATGAACTACAAAGAAGAAGCGTTGAAAATGATTGAAGAAGGTCGTGTTGTTTTTCCATTGAGGGACATTGACGGAAACATTACCGGCGTTATCGGAAAGCTGTTGTTTAAGAAAGACCCGTCAGTGCCTACCTATGTTAAGCGAGGAAAAGGTTTTTTCGGCAATTTTGAAACACAAAGGAACGAAATCATTATCACCGAAAACCTTATTGGTGTGCTGACAGCGCAGAGTTATAAATTTGATAATGTTGTCACCTTCTCAAGCATAAAACCCGAAGACGATTTTACCGATGATGTTTTAAAAAGAATATCAAAGCTTAACAAAAGAATAATTCTGTTTTTTGATAATGATAAACTTGGTCAGAGAAATGCTAAAGCCCTGCGCAACAAAATGGAAGAATACGGAATGGATGTTGATTGCTATTTGTCGGAAGACACCGCTGATTTGATAGATTTTTTGGATAACCGCAACGCGGGTTGAAGCAGTAAAAAAGGAAAACGCTATGATGAATAAAGAAGCAATCATTGCCGGGTTAGAAGATGAATTGGAAGAGCTGAAAAAACAGCAAAGAGATTTTGTGCACGATTTAAATGAATTTTACTGCGCCTGCTTAGATGAACATCATCCGCCGATGGATTTGATCGATTTGTCGGAGAGCGGTGTTTTGAATATTTCAATTCTTGATTTGTTTCCTTCGGAAATAGTTCGTTTTTTGCAATGGCACAGCCGAAGCCTGGTTATTGCAAGCATAGAATCCACAATTGAGGATTTGAAATCACCAGAGCTAATAGCCGATAGTTCCGGCATCATTCAAATTGCACAAAAAGGTGAAGCTTTACAAGAAACGAAAAATAAGGTATAATCTTTACAGATAAAACAAGCGAAAAGGATGGAATAATGGAGAGTACAATTAAAAATATACTTGAAAAATTAAAAGATAAAAAACTATCACCGACTAATTTTTCTTCTGATAACATTCTTTATTTACTAGGCATTCACTACAATGAAGTTGTTATATGCCGATTGATTAAAGCTATTATTGAGCCAAACGGCTTTCATGGCTTAGGAGATATACCGTTTAAATTATTTATGCAGAATGTGTTAGGTGTTAATAAGTTTGAAATAAAACAACCTGAAATAATCTTGGAAGAAAAGATAACCGATAATAGGCGTGTTGATATTGCTATTTATAATAACGGTTATGTTTATCCGATAGAAGTTAAAATTTGGGCAAAAGATCAATATCTGCAACTCAATGATTATTACCACTATTATATAAACAAACCAGACAAAACGACTATTGAAAAAATCTATTATTTAACTCCGGATGGACACAAGCCCTCTCCGGATAGCCAAGGAAAACTTGAAGATGAAAAAATCAAAACTATTTCATTTGGAGATGAAATAACAAAGTATTTAAGTGAGGTTTTAACGCATACAAAGAATGATG
>CADBJA010000007.1:0-2576 GCA_902794945.1 Oscillospiraceae bacterium | reverse complement strand
TAATAACTTAATTGAGGTGATAGATGTAATGGCATCAAGTAATAAAAACGCTACAATTTTTAAATCATTATTTAATGAATTAAATGATCAGGATAAAAACAATCTGCTTGCTCTTCTGAATCAAAAGGAAATACTTTGGGAATATATTAGAAATCAATACTTGACAAATAGCATTGAATCTTATAGTGAGAAGAGCAATAGAAATATTGAAATCGCTATCGTTAAAGACGAGAATGTTGATACAATCGACAAAAAATGCGTTTTTATTCTAAAATACGATACTCAGAAAATTGCCTATCTGTGTATCGATAAAAATATTTATATAGCAAGGAATAAACTTTCATTCGAAGAAGGAACATTTATAGGAGAATGGACATGGAAAGATCATACATATGACTATAATAGTGATTTTGCATGGCATTATATATATAATGAAGGATCAAAAAAAGAATGGAATTTAAAGGATGTAGATGAAGAATTGTTTAACAAAACAATTGATTGGGGAAAGTATTTATAATGACCTACATAATTTCTGACCTACACGGTTACCCGCTTGAAAAATTTAAAAAGTTATTGGCGAAAGCCAATTTCACTGAGGATGATTATCTTTACATCCTTGGCGATGTCATCGACCGCAATGGTGACGGCGGCATAGAAATGCTGAAGTGGCTGATGTACCAATACAATATTCAAATGCTCCTCGGCAACCACGAGGCGGCGCTGCTTTCGTGCGCCTTCCTCTTTGATGAAGTGACCGAGGAGAGTATCGCGGCGATGGACACCGAAAAAATGCAGCTCTTTGCCGAGTGGACAGCAAACGGCGGCGACATCACCGTGCGTGAACTCGGCAAACTCAACAAAGAAAACCCCGCAGCCGTGGCGGATATCCTTGACTTCCTCCGCGACTTGCCGCTGTATGAGCGCGTCAGCGCCGGCGGCAGGGAATATCTGCTCACCCATGCAGGGCTGGGCAACTTCGCGCCCGATAAAGCGATAGAGGACTACACGGCGGATGACCTCATTTGGCACCGCCCGAGTATTAACGAGCGCTATTATGAAGATGTTTACACCGTTTTCGGGCATACGCCCACCCTCCTTTTCGGTGAGGAATACACCGGCAAAATTCTCAAGACCGATACATGGGCGTGTATCGACACCGGCGTCGGCTACGACAATGAGCCAATCCTCCTGCGCCTCGAAGATTTCAAAGAGTTTCATTTATAGTTGACAAATTAATAAATATGGTTATAATAAATATAGGATGAATTTATCCTATATTTATTTTTTGGAGTTGATATAATGTTAATTGATACCAATAACCTATTTTCCATGACGCAGGCAAATCAAAACTTCTCTGCCGTTGCCCGTAGCGTTGATAAAAACGGTGAGGCGGTTGTGCTCAAAAACAATAAGCCGAAATATCTTGTTGTCGATATGGAAAATGAAGATTTTATCCTTGATTTAACAGAAGATGAAAGAATCGATATTGTGACAAAAAGAATCCTCAAAAAATATCTTCCGGCGTTTAAGGAGTTGGCAAAATGATAAAGTTCACGAAAGAGAAAATACTGCTCTTACATCAAGTGATGGCTGAAGCGACCGGCGGAGATGTCGGCGTTCGGGATGAAGGCTTGTTGGAATCTGCAATTGAAACAATATATTCTACTTTTGATGGAGTAGAACTCTACCCCACCAAAGAAGAAAAGGCGGCAAAGCTCGGCTATTCCCTGATTTCAAACCATTCCTTTGTTGACGGTAACAAGCGCATCGGCATGTATATCATGCTTTCTTTCCTTGAGATTAACGGCATTAAAATTGATGCAACAAACGACGAGGTTTACAAGCTCGGAATGGCAGTTGCTTCCGGTGAGGCAAGCAATGAAGATGTGCTAAATTGGATTCATCAACATAAACTGTAAAGAGAATATGATTAAACTTTCCCACGGAGCAATCCGTGGGACTTTTTTATCCCACCTCACCGTTTACAATAAAATCGTTATATAAATTAAATAATTTTTAAGAAAATCGACCAAGTAAACCTGCGTTTTGCGATTTATAGGGTGAAAGCGAAAAAAGGAAACAAAAAAAGAAATGTTCCCTTTTCGCCACAATCCATTAACCAAAAGCATTTGATGAAAGGAGCAACAATGAAACAGAGAATTGAATTGAACATGCACTCGGATTATTCGAGAATGAACGGTATTAACAGTGCAAAAGAAATGTTCCTCTCTGAAGGAATGAATGACTTTGTGGCCAAACCGATTGAAGTGCGCATTCTTTTATCAAAGGTCAAGAGATGGCTGCCTGATGACAAAATACATAAATTGACCGATGCAGAAAAGTCAAAACAGCAGGAATCTGACGAAGAAAAAATTGTCATCGGAGATCTGGATGTCGATGATGCAGTTAAGCTGCTCGGCGGCAAAAAGTGGACGCTTGCCGGCATATTTTTGGTGCTGGTGCTGTTTGTCGGACTGATTGTTTACGGTGCGCAATACTATTTCCGGGTGGATATGAACAGCCCGAAAACCACCTTTTTAGAGGGTAAATACTCCGTTGACGGCGGCGAATGGAAG
>CADBJA010000006.1 GCA_902794945.1 Oscillospiraceae bacterium | reverse complement strand
ATCAGTAGGTACAGTTTGTCGGTTATCGGCTGTGCCGAAAGGGTAAGTTGCCGAAGTGCCGTAATAAAACCGTAAAAAACGGTGCTGGGTCTGCAGAGAACATCTGCAGAACTGTCACATTTATGTGGAGTGCTTTCGAAGGTTAAAGGGTATTTAATTAACGGATTGCATTTTGCAGTCCGTTTTATTTTTAGGAGGAGAATTATGAAAAGAAGTTCAAGGCGCATCGGCGCGTTGATTGCAGTGGTGTTGCTTGTGTTAACACTGACCGCTTCCTGTGTGGTGTCGTTTGCGGCACCGGAACCGGAAGAGGTAACGCCTGTATCTGTCAATGCCTCGCAAGTCACGGTTGATGTAGATGGGGAACAGGTCGAGTATGACTTGACCGATGAAGAAGGCGCTGCCTCTTATGTTGACAATTATGCCGACAATCTCACGAATGACAAACAGTTTGAAAACAATATCCAAACCGCAATCGCCAAGGTGCGTGAAAACATTAAGGCGTATGCAAAGTTTTGGGCATTGGTGCCGCCGATTATTGCTATTGTGCTCGCACTCATTACCAAAGAGGTGTATTCTTCTTTATTTATCGGTATTTTGGCAGGCGGTTTAATATATTCAAACTTTAATTTTGAAAAAACCGTTGTGCATGTGTTTAAAGAAGGTTTTATAGATTCCGTTGCCGATTCTTATAATATCGGTATCATCATATTCTTAGTGCTGTTGGGTGCTTTGGTTGCTATGATGAACAAAACCGGCGGTTCCGCCGCATTCGGCAGGTGGGCAGCCAAACACATTAAAACTACTTTGGGCGCGCAACTTGCCACCATCGCTTTGGGCGTATTAATCTTTATTGATGACTACTTTAACTGCTTAACGGTTGGTTCCGTGATGCGCCCCGTGACCGATGCAAAGAAAATTTCAAGAGAAAAATTATCCTACTTAATTGATGCTACCGCGGCACCCGTTTGTATTATTGCCCCCATCTCTTCTTGGGCGGCTGCCGTTGCGGGCTTTGCCAAAGGTGCCGGCGCCGAAAGCGGTATGTCTTTATTTGTCAGAGCCATTCCGTTTAACTTCTATGCGCTTTTAACCATCGTGATGATGATTTTCATCGCCGTGTCCAAATTCGATTACGGTCCGATGAAAAAGTTTGAAGCACAGGCAAGAATGGGCAAGGCAATTGAAGAAATTGATGCTAAAAAGTCAGATGAAATCAGAGAAAACAGCAAGGGCAAAGTCATTGACCTCATCATTCCGGTTGTATTTTTGATTGTTGCCTGCGTTATCGGTATGATTTACTCCGGCGGCTTCTTTACCGAAGGGGAAGAAGGTTACAAAGACTTTATCGCCGCTTTCTCGGGTTCCGATGCTTCCGTCGGCTTGGTATACGGTTCGTTTGTTACCATTATATTTGCCGTTATCTACTTCCTTTGCAGAAGAGTTATCTCTTTCAAAGATTGTATGGAAGCCATCCCCGAAGGGTTTAAGGCAATGGTACCGGCTATCCTTATTTTGGTATGTGCTTGGACCTTAAAGACCATGACTGACAGCCTCGGTGCTAAAATCTTTATTTCACAGTTGGTAGAGGGTTCTGCCGGTTCTTTCCAAATGTTCTTACCCGCAATCATCTTTGCAATTGCAGTCGGTTTGTCGTTTGCCACCGGTACCTCTTGGGGTACATTCGGTATCCTTATCCCGATTGTGTTGAGCGTGTTCAGCGGTTCAAGCGGCAATATCACCATTATTGCGATTTCCGCCTGTATGGCAGGCGCGGTTTGCGGCGACCACTGCTCACCGATTTCCGATACCACGATTATGGCATCCGCCGGTGCAGAGTGTAACCATATTAACCACGTTTCAACCCAGTTGCCGTATGCGTTAACGGTAGCCGGCGTATCGTTTGTCAGTTACATTATTGCGGGCTTTGTGCAAAATGCGTGGATTGCATTGCCGATTGCCATTGTCTTAATGCTCGGCACCCTCTTTGTGCTCAAAGCAGTGCTTGGCAAAAAGCAAAAGAATGCATAATTAAAACACACAATTCATATCGTTTAAGAGCGGGGAAATGGTACGCCATTTCCCCGCAAGGTATAGAAAATGAAAAAGAAAAAAGCGGTAAAAAGAATATTAAAAGCGCTGTATTACATCGCTTTGGCGTTATGTTCGTTTATCATTTTTGGCACGGTACTTACGGTTGTACCCTTTGTGTCGGATTTGGCGAGCATGGCGTTTTTGCCCGCGTACCCCTATGTGTTGGTGGCAAGCCTTGCCCTGTGCGGCATCGCGCTATTTTGGTTTTTAAAAGAAAAATCACGGCGCAATGTGATTACTTTTATTGTTGCGGCAACCGGTGTTTTAGCGGTTGTTGTGATGAGTGCCGTGATTCTGATAAGTGTGAACAAACAGGGCGAAAATATCAGCCTTTTTAAAACTTTTGTGCCGACATCCGTTTCGGATGTGTATGAAGACAGTATGACTTATACCGACCAAAAGGATGACCAAATCCCCGTTAGTTTCTTTTATAAAAAAGACGGTAAGAAAAATAAGCCCGTTATTTTCTACACCCACGGCGGCGGATGGGTTCAGGGTAGCCGCTATGACCGTTTAGATACCACCAAAACCTTTGCCGAAAACGGTTATGTGGTGATGTGCCCCGAGTATGATTTGTCGGATGATGAAGAGCATTTATATAACTTTACCGAACTGCAGTTGGTAGAAGCACTGCGCTTTTGCCTTGAGCAGGTAGCCGCTTACGGTGGCGACCGCACGCAGTTATACCTTGTCGGCGATTCGGCCGGCGGTAACCTTGCACTGGAACTTGCGTATAAAATCAACAGCGGTTTGTACACGGTAGAAGATAAGGTGAAAGCCGTCAGCGTGATATACCCCGTAACGGATATTAAAGATTTTTATAACAATAAAAACTTATTGACTTCTAATGCTTCCAAGCAAATGGCAGTCAGTTATATGGGTGCTTTGCCGGAAGAAGAGAGCGAGCGTTATAAGGCGTTTAACCCTGCCAATTACATTGGCAGCAAAACACCGCCCACGCTTTTGGTGTTAGGCACTTCCGATTCATCGGTGCCGCCGGCATCTACATATCGCTTTTATGAGGCACTGCAAAGTAAAAATGTACCCGCAAAACTGATTAAAGTGCCGTTTGCCAACCATGTGGGCGATAAACCGGTCAACACTTTTTTGGGGCAAGCATATGTCAATAATACCCTGCGTTGGTTTGAACAAAATAAGTAAATACACAACAAAGCCATCCCCTTTGTGGCAATGTCGTCAACTTAAGATAGTCACAAAGAAGTTATTTACTTCTTTGTCATCTTGAGCTGGTCGAAAGATCTTTTATTTATCAGAGTTCCGGTATAAAAAAGATTCTTCACTGCGTTCAGAATGACTCGTTTTTTTGAAAAAGCACCTTAAGTTGACGACATTGCCCCTTGTGGGGTGGCTTTGTTGTGTATTTACAGTTGTTCGCTTCGCTCACAGTTGCAAGATAAACTTGCAGTTGCTCGTGCCCTCTCAGTTGAAGAACAATTCACTGCAAACGATAGTTTGCGGGCTATGGAGCGTAGCAGAATAACTGTCGGTTTACCGACAACTACGAGTGGTAACGAGTAACTCTAAAATGTGTTTTCAAAATTCGGCTTAATACTTGTAATAATATGTTTTGCCTCAAATATTAAATCATCACACGCATTTAAAATATCTTTTTTATCTTTTTGCCGGCAAGCGTGGTAGAGTTTGTCACAACATTCTTCCATAATATCGTAGTGAATGTGCGTGGTTAAGAGTGAAAACGAAAATGAGTAGCGGTTCCAGTCGTTTTTAACCGCTTCGCCGAGGCGGGGCAGGGCATCATTCTCACCTTGTTCGGCAAGTGTTTCTATTTTTTCGGCTTGTGCAATCAGTGCCTTGCAATCCTTTGTGACCGTGGCGTATGATACCGCACAAAACACGGCACAAAGCACAATGAGCACAATCGCAATATAAACGCGTTTCATATCCCTTTTTCCTTCTTTACCGTGTAGTAGTTGCCCTGTTCATCACAAGTCATTAAAAACACATCTTTGAGGGTTAAACCGTGTTTTTTTAACTCGTTTTGTATTTCGCTTTCGCTTGTTTTTGCCTGTTTAAAGTGACCGGTAATCAGTGTGCCGTCACTGATGACGGTATAGGGAATAGAGATTTTTTTGGCAATTAATTTCATCGTGGTCGCGGTCAGCGGCGCTTCATTTTCGTTGGGCATTACCGAGATTTGCCCGTTCATTTCCACAATGGCATACTTGACTTTAGAAACATCAAAATAGCCCTTTAAGCGCAGGGTGTCAAGCAAGTCGGAGATGCTTATGCGCATACTTTTGAGCGCCTTTTGGTCAATGACACCGTTTTCAATCACTATAATCGGCTGACCGGTCAGCAAACGCCTGAATTTTACACTTTTTAAACTGATGCCCGAAATGACCAATTCCAGGCACACAATGAGGATGACGGGAATAAATGCGGCAAACAGCGGCGTATCGGTATCTTCCAGCGGGATAGAGGCAATTTCCGATATTAATATGGTAACCACCAATTCGGTCGGCTGCATTTCACCCACTTGCCGTTTGCCCATAAAGCGCAGCGCGAGTATGATTAAAAAGTAAATGAGAACGGCTCTGAAAAATGTAATCAGCAAAAAAATCCCTCCGCAATTAGTATTGCGAAGGGATTTATTTTTATTCGTTTACTTTGTGATTTGGTATTTTGAAACAGCTTTTTGCAGGGGAATCAGTATAACTGTTCCAAGTATGGAACATACAATTAACTCCACAATACCGTTGATGCCTACTGAAGTAATGATAAAATCAAACACGCTGATTTTTACCCCTTGAAGCACTTCTGCCTGAAACACATCTGTTTTCCAAAAGAAAACAACCAGTGTACCCATAAACAGTATTGTATTGGTTAACGGTGCACTAATTGCACTGATAGCATATTGCACGATTTTTGGTGCTTTTGTTTTGCTTAAACCTTTATAAATAAAACCGCAAACCACACCGATTAGAACTCTCGGTACAATACAGAGTATAGCGGTTTTAACGGGAGAAATTCCCAAAAGTAAGGTGCCGAGTGGTGAATCGGGACCAATACCGAAACATTGCATAAAGCTGGTTAAGCCGAATACCAGACCTAAAACAGCACCAATCCCCGGTCCGTTAGATACAGCACCGATGATAACAGGTACAGTTAAAAATGTAATAGATAGTACACCTATCTTTAAATAGCCGATTGCAGGAATGAATGTCATTATGATGATAATGGCAGTTAATATGGCTGTGATTGTCAGTTTGTAAATACTTTCTTTTTTCATTTTATTGTCCTCCTTGATTGTAATCGTAAATCAGTTTTAATCCGTCATTAATTAAGGTTTTATCGAATGTGGGTGTGAATTTGCGCACACTCTTTGCAATAATGGGCGCAAGCCCGCCGGTAATGAGAATGCTCACTTTGTCTTTCTCAAAACCTAAATCCTCCATAATTCTTTCGCTCAATCCCTCAAGCATTACCGCCGTGCCGACGATGGTGCCCGAAGCAATGGAATCAAAAGTCACATTGCCGAAAGATTTGTTGTATTCCTTAATTTCAATGGGGTTTAAAAGACTGGTGCCGGAACCTAATTGCTCAATACACATATTAATTCCCGCACTAATCGTACAGCCCAAATACGCGCCCTTTTTATCGAGCACGCTGATTTTGGTTGCCGTACCAAGATCCCAAATCAAGCAGGGCATAGGGTATTTACTCTTTGCACCGACTGCACCTGCCACTAAATCGGCGCCGAGTTCACCGCGGTTGACACATTTGATGTCGAGTTTGGTTTTTATGCCCACATCGAGCATTTTTGCCTTAACACCCAAAATGTCCCACACCGCCGTTTTGAGAACAGGGGAAAGTTCCGGCACAACAGAGGAAATCATTGCACCTTCAAATCCTTCCGTACCGCAATGTTTGGTTTCAAGCAGGTTTTTCAGGTCGTACGCATACTGGTCTGAAGTCTTGCGCCTGTCCGTATTCAACCTTGCCGTAAACAGCGGTTTGTTCTCTCGGTAGACCACTATGGTAATAGTTGTATTACCGCAGTCTGCCGTGAACAGCATTTCGTTTTTTTCTATTTTCATTGATACCACTCCTTTCTTTGTGAACAAATCAGCCGCCGCATTGCAGTGCCTTAGGGGTATCTTTTCGCGAATAGTGCAAAAAAATCCCAAAGGAGTACACAAAGTACGCCGTTTGTGATTTTTTCTTCTATTAGCGAAAATCTACTCCCTAAATCACTGCAATGCGTCGGCTGATTTGTTCACCGATGCGTTATTTACCATTTGAGTAAAATAGGGGGTATCTTTACGCTAACAGATAGAAAAAATACAAGGATTCATACAAAAAGTATTGTGTCCTTTCGCCAATCTGTTCCATTGGATGCAGTTCTTATATATTATAATAAATAGATTTCAATTTTACAATGTAGTTTCTATGCAAGATTGGTATTGAAAAGTTATCTTTTTTTGGTAAAATATATAAATGTAACACATTTAAAGGGTTTTTGTATGAAAATTTTATGGCAGTATTTAAAACCGTATAAAAAACAACTCATTGTCGGTCCCGCTTTTAAATTAAGCGAAGCCATCCTCGAAATACTGGTGCCCACCATTATGGCAAAGTATTTGATTGATGAGGGGATTGCCCGCGGGGATACAGGCTACGTTATCAAAATGGGGTTTGTGATGCTCGCTCTTGCCGTTATCGGTTTAGGGTGTGCTTTGGTCTGCCAATATAACGCCTCTATCGCATCCCAAGGCTTTGGCACAAGGTTAAGAGAGGCAGTGTTTACCCATATCACAAAACTCTCTTTTAAAGAGTTAGATGCATTCGGTACATCTTCTCTTTTAAACAGAATTACTAACGATATTAATATTTTGCAACAAGCGGTTGCGATGCTCATTCGTTTGGTCATTCGCGCGCCGTTTATTGTGCTCGGGTCTTTCGTGATGGCAACGATTATCAACCTGAAACTCGGTTTGATTATTCTTGCCACGGCACCGATTTTTGCGCTCATCATTTGGCTTGTGATGCGCAAAAGCATACCGCTTTATCAAAAAATACAAAAAAAGTTAGATGCTCTCTCACTCGTTGCGGCAGAGAGTTTTGACGGTGTGCGTGTCATCCGTGCCTTTGCCAAGCAAAAGCGCGAAAAAAAACGCTTTGAAAACGAGGCGGAAGCGTTTGCCGCTTTCAGCATTCGTGTGGGCAAAATTTCCGCTATTTTAAACCCTGCCACACTGTTTGTGTTAAACTTTTTAATCATCAGCGTGTTGTGGGCGGGCGGTCATCAAGTTCATCTCGGCGGTATGACTAAAGGCGATATTATCGCAGTAACAACCTATATTTCTTATATTATGACCGCTATGCTTGTGGTTGCCGATTTAATCATTTTATTTATCAGAGCGGGCGTTGCGAAAGAGCGTGTGTGCGAGTTGTTAACGACCGCACCCTCTATTGCCGATACCGGCACGGCAGAAATGGAATTGCGCCACGAAAGCGTACTCACTTTCCAAAATGTTTCTTTTGCGTATAGCGGCAGTGAAAAGGCGCTCTCTCATATTTCGTTTGATTTAAAACAAGGCGAAAGCCTCGGTATCATCGGCGGTATCGGCAGCGGTAAAAGCACGCTTGCCGCTCTCATTACGCGCTTTTATGAGGCGGATGAGGGCAGTGTGGCAGTGTTCGGCAAAAATGTAAAAGAATACCCGTTGGCATTGTTGCGCCAAAATGTGAGTACCGCGATGCAAAAGCCCTATATTTTTAAAGGGACGGTAAAAGAAAATATTTTACAGGGAAAGCCGGACGCCGATGCGGCGTGTATCCAAAAAGCGTGTGCCATCGCGCAGGCGGATGAATTTATCCGTGACTTACCGCAGGGGCTTGATACACCGACTGAAGAGCAGGGCAGTAACTTCTCCGGCGGGCAGCGCCAGCGCATTGCACTCGCAAGGGCAGTCATTGCCGAAGCGCCGATACTGATATTAGATGACAGCTCTTCCGCCCTCGATTATGCGACCGATTTAAAATTCCGCAAGGCGCTTGCCGCACAATACAAGGGCACCACTGTGGTCATTTCGCAAAGAATATCCTCTATTAAAAACTGTTCTAAAATACTCGTATTGGATGATGGGGAAGCCGTCGGCTTCGATACACATAATAATCTGTTACATCACTGTGAAATATATCGGGACATCTATGCTTCACAAACCGAAAGGGAGGTGAGCGAAGGTGTTTAAACGCATCTTCTTTTTCTTTAAAAATGTGCGCGGCTCTTTTGCGCTCTCCGCCCTGTTTGCCGCGTGTGCCGCTGTTTTGCAACTGCTTTTGCCTTTCTTTATGGGCACGGCGATAGACAGCATTCACGGTAAAGGTACGGTGGATTTTGCACTGTTGGCAAAATATACGCTGATGATGGGTGGCGTGGTGATTGGTTGCGCCTTATTCCATTGGTTAACCAAATTCTTTTCCAATAAAATGGCGTTTTCCATCGGCAAAGCCATTCGCACCGATTTAATGCGCAAAGCACACCGCCTGCCGATTGCGTATTATGATACTGCCGCACACGGCGACCTGCTTTCCCGTGTGACGAATGATGTTGAAACGATTACAGAGGGTATTCAAAATGCGTCATCACAACTGTTTACCGGTGTGGTAACCCTTATCGGCACGCTGATACTGATGTTTTCGCTCAACTGGGTGATTACGCTTATTGTGGTGGTGTTGACCCCCTTTGCCTTTTTACTTTCCGCCTTTATTGTGCGCAGGATAGATAAAACCTTTAAAAAACAACAACAAACAGTGGGGCAGTTAAATGCTTACGCCAAAGAGCAAATTGAAGCGCAAAAGACCGTAAAAGCATATGCGTTAGAAGATGCATCTGTTACGCGCTTTCAGGCGCTTAACAATGAACTGTATACCTGCGGGCAAAAAGCACAGTTCTTTTCATCCCTCGTTAACCCGACAACACGACTGATGAATTCCACTACCTACATTGTGGTGGGCGTGGTGTGTACCTTTTTGTTGATTGGCGGCAAAAACATCGGCTCACAAAGTATGTCTATCGGTTTAAGTGCGGCGTTTTTATCGTATGCACTGCAGTTTGCCGCGCCCATTAACGCCATTACCAATGTCACTTCACAATTACAGGCGGCATATGCTTCTTTCGGCAGAGTGTTTGAAGTATTTGATTTAGAGAGCGAACCGAAAGAGAACGAAGAGGTAGTGCAATTACAACCGCAGGGCGGTGAAATCGCCTTTAACAATGTCGGTTTTTCTTACGATAAGAAAAAGCCTGTTTTGCGTGATGTAAGTTTCACAGTAGCAAAGGGGAGCCGTGTAGCGGTGGTCGGTCCCACCGGTGCCGGCAAAACCACATTGGTAAACCTTTTAATGCGTTTTTATGATGCCGATAGCGGTACGGTCACGATTGATGCGCAAAACACCGCGAACTGTTCGCGAGATTCCGTGCGCACGGCGTTTGCGATGGTTTTGCAAGAAACCTTTTTGTTTCACGATACCGTGCGCGCCAATATCGCTTACGCAAAGCCCGAAGCAAGTGAAGAACAAATCATACAAGCCGCCAAAGACAGTTACGCTCATTCCTTTATTAAGCGTTTGCCGCAGGGGTATGATACCGTGATTAGTGCCGGCGGGGATGAACTGTCTGCCGGGCAAAAACAACTTTTAACCATTGCAAGGGCAATGCTTGCCGATGCACCGATGCTCATCTTAGACGAAGCCACCTCGAATGTGGATACATTAACCGAAATTAAAATTCAAAAAGCGTTTGAAAAAATGATGCAGGGCAAGACCACTTTTGTCATTGCCCACCGCCTGTCTACCATTGTGGAGAGCGATATGATACTCGTAATGCAGCACGGCGATATTGTAGAAGTCGGCACGCACGATGCGCTGTTAAAACAAGGCGGATTATATAGCACATTATACTACTCACAATTTGAAAAATAATTACAATTATCAAACCGCTTAACGCCTCCCCTTGTCAGCAATGGCGTCAACTTAAGGCACAAGGCACAAGGCATAAGGCATAAGGCATAAGGCACAAGGCACAAGGCACAAGGCACAAGTAGGCTCGCTATGCTCGCAGAGAAAAGAGAAAAGAGAAGAGAGAAGAGTGGTGGGCGGGACACCCGCTCCCGTTCCGCTTCGCTCTAAAGCCCAAAAGCCTCCCTTGTGCAAAGGGAGGGGGACCGCTTTAGCGGTGGAGGGATTGTGACTTATGGGAGGGTTTGTGTATGCTCCCTGTTTCTTTCATTTGTTGTGTGTGAATAAAAGAAATTCGTGCGGTGTTCTAAATTCTACATTCTACATTCTACATTCTTCTAATCCCACCCTCCAAACGAATAAATCCAACTTCACTGAATTTTCCACGAAAATAAAAAATACCCACTCTTTTTATATTGCATTGTTTATTTTTATGATGTATAATATTTTTATTGTAAATTATTTGTGAGGAGAATAAAAATGAAGAAGTTTTTGAAAGAATTTAAAGCGTTTATTGACCAGGGTAATGTGATTGATCTTGCAGTCGGCGTTATCATTGGCGGTGCGTTTAAAGATGTGGTTAGCGCATTGGTGGAAAAAATCTTAACCCCCATTCTCAACTGCATCGGCGGCGATGCGCAAGGCAAACTCGGCGCATTGCAAATTCAACTCATCCCCGGTAATGATTCTACCGTGATTGAGTTCGGCTCATTCATTTCATCCATCATCAGTTTCACCATTATGGCACTCATTGTGTTCTTAATCGTGAAAGCGGTCAGAAAGGCGGCTACCATCGGTAAAAAGAAGAAGGAAGAGGAAGAAACAGAAGAAACAGAAGAATAATTTAATATTTACATAAGGAGATACAGTACTATGGCTTACAGAGAGATTACATTCCCTTCGAGCACCGGTCTTGGCGACATTTTTGTCAGAGAATGGCTGGTTGATGACCCGAAGGCAATTATTCAAATGGTTCACGGCATGGCGGAACACGGTGAGAGATACGCCGAAATGGCAGAGTATTTCAATACCCAAGGGTTTTCGTTTGTGATTGATGACCATATGGGTCACGGTAAATCCATTAGCGAAGGCAAAGAAGAAAACCAAGGTTACTTTGGTGAGGAAGACGGCGATGTGCATTTGGTAGAAGATGAAGCCATTCTCACCGACCTGTTAAAAGAAGAATTTCCCGAAGTGCCGGTGATTTTATTCGGTCACTCCATGGGTTCCTTTATCGCAAGAAGGTATACCGCTTTTTATGCCGATAAACTGGCGGGCGCCGTATTCTGCGGTACCGCAGGTCGCAATCCGGCATTAAAAATCGGTTATGCACTTGCTAAGAGCGAAAGAAAGAAAAAAGGCTCTCACCATAAATCCACCAGAATTGATAAATTGGCATTCGGCTCTTACAACAAAAAGACCGAGGGCAGAACCAATTTTGACTGGTTAACGAAGGATGAAGAGATTGTTGACAAATATATTGCAGACCCGCTTTGCGGTTTCCTGTTCACCGTGGCAGGGTATATGGATATGTTTAAACTGTTAATGTTTGTCAACGATAAGAGTTGGTACGCCAAAGTGCCGAATGAGTTGCCGATGTTGGTAACCGGCGGTTGGGATGACCCGGTCGGTGCTTACGGTAAAGGTTTGCAAGAGGTATATGCACACTTGCGCGCAAGCGGGCACTCCAAGACCGATATGAACCTTTACAAAGGCGACCGTCACGAAATTCATAACGAGACCGACAGGCAAACCGTTTATGAAGATTTGGTGAAGTTCTTTAACAAGGCGATTGCCGAATAATCTTTGCAGAATATGTAAAACAAAAGGGCGGATATTTCCGCCCTTTTATCTTTTGCCTATTCATTCATAGCCTTGCCGTCATTCATTCTTTTTTTCTTTCGGGCGGATGGTATCCGCCCCTACTTGTGCCTTGTGAATTAAAAAGATGTTTCCCGCAGGAAACATCTTTTTTAATACAGTTTATCCGTTTCTATGTACCTGACACCGAGGTTGTATAACTTTTGCACATCTTCCGGTTTATCCACTGTCCATAGCGATAAGCCGACATCTTGCTCAAGGCACATACGAATGCTCTTTTCATTGTTCATTCCGTAATCGGCACTTAACCAACAATTGCCGAGGTTTTTGGCTTCATCTATATCTTTTTGTTTGATTTTATAAACCAAGTACCACAGTTCAATGTCTTTATCGGCTTTGCGGATTTCTTTTAACTGGTCTAAATCAAAAGAGATAATAATTGCTCTTTTTTCAAGCCCTTTCGCTTTCACGGCATCAAGCACCGAGAGCAGCGAATCATAATTAGAGGTTTTAATTTCTATTTGCGGTCGGGTTTCGGTATCTTGAAATACATCTAAAAACTCATCAAGCGTAGGTATGCGCAAATTCGGGTATTCCCAAAAAGCGGCACCGGTTTTGTAGGGGTAACTTTTGATGGTTTTTAAATCTTTATTGCCAACCGCACCGAATTTTTGAAAACGGGTGTATAAAATCGGGTCGTGGTACAGTACCCAAGTGCCGTCTTTCGTCTGCTTAATATCGCACTCGGCAGAGTAGTAGCCGAGTTTCACCGCTTTTTCATACGCCGGCACCGTATTTTCGGGCGCAAGCAGATTTACCCCTCTGTGGGCGGTTAAATGAATTTCATCGGCAATATCGGGTACCGTATCGGCAAGGCTGATAAGTTCACCTTTTTTGTAATACGCCTTACGAATGCCCTCAAACGGTGAAAATGTGCCGAATAAGAACCATAAAAGGATTGCGCACAAAACGGCGGCAATAATACCGATGGTGATTTTTTTCTTTTTACTCATTTTTTACCCTCTTTTGCTTTGTTTAATAACTTCTTTGGCTAACAGTTCCAAATCATCAATAGAATTTAACGCACCGCATTTGCGGCGGTACGCCGCAGCACCGCGCACCCCTTTTAAATACCAGGCAGCGTGCTTTCTCGCTTCACGCATACCGATTTTTTCACCTTTATATGCCACAATTTTTTTAATATGCGTAAGCATTATTTGCATCTGCTCTTCAAGCGGCGGGTCGGGGAGGAGCATACCGTCTTTTTGGTAAGCAACAATTTGCTTAAATAACCACGGCTTGCCGAGCGCACCCTGCGCCACCATTATCGCATCACAACCGGTTTTATTTAACATCATTTCGGCACTTTGTACATCGCGAATACCGCCGTTGCCGATAACGGGAATGTGCACACTTTCTTTTACTGCCGCTATCGTTTCATAATCAATGGGGAAGGCATACATCTGCTGCCTTGTTCTGCCGTGCACCGTGATGGCGGCGGCACCTTCACCCTCACTTATTTTAGCGAGTTCAACGGCGTTGATGTGTTCGTCATCCCACCCGGTTCTGAATTTCACGGTAACCGGTACATCTACCGCCTTTACCACCGCGGCAATAATGTCTTTTGCAAGGGGCAAATCTTTCATCAAAGCACTGCCGGCGCCGGTATTTGCCACTTTCGGTGCAGGGCAACCCATATTAATATCAATTGCATCCGGCTCAAATTCAAGGCTCTTTTTTGCCGCTTCTGCCATAATAGCGGGGGAAGTGCCGAAAAGTTGAATTGCCGCCGGGCGTTCTTTTTCACTTAATGTAAGCAGTTCGGCGCTTTTTCTGTCGCCCATCGTGAAGCCTTTGGCACTGACCATTTCACTCACGGTAAAGCCCGCACCAAACGCTACGCACAGTTCGCGAAACGCCATATCCGCCACGCCAGCCATAGGACCGAGTATTAAATTGTTTTTGATTTTGGTGTTACCGATATTCATAAATTTGCCTTATCACATAAATTTTAAAAATTATACCATATATAACTTTAAAAGACAAACAAAATGTGGTAAAATATAATGAATGTAAATTTGTAAATCCATATCATTTTTTGGAGGCTGTCATGACATTATTGGTAATAGACGGTAACAGCATTATCAACCGCGCATTTTACGGTGTGAGAGAACTCTCTACCAAAGAGGGGATTCATACCAACGCCATTTTCGGCTTTATGAATATACTCTTTAAATTATTAGAGCAAACCAAACCCGACGGGGTGGCGGTTGCGTTTGATTTAAAAAAGCCAACTTTCAGGCATAAAATGTATGCGGATTACAAAGCCGGCAGAAAGCCGATGCCGCCCGAACTTGCCGAGCAGTTTCCGTATTTAAAAGAACTGTTGCGCGCACTCGGGTACGCCGTGGTCGAAAAAGAGGGCTATGAGGCGGATGATATTTTGGGTACCCTCTCTGCCACTTGCACCGCGAAGGGGGACACCTGTTATATTGCTACGGGTGACAGAGACTCTTTACAATTGGTGAATGAAAATGTTACGGTGGTGCTCGCTTCCACCCAAAGAGGACAACCGGTGTCCGTATTCTACACGCCGGCATTAATTAAAGAAAAATACGGTGTAGAACCCAAAAAACTCATTGAAATCAAAGCCATTCAAGGCGATACTTCCGATAATATACCCGGTGTTGCAGGTATCGGCGAAAAGGGCGCGCAGGACTTAATCTCTCGTTTTGATAATATTGAGTACATTTATGCGCACTTGGATGAAATTGATATAAAACCTGCTATGCGCAAAAAACTGACGGATTCCAAAGAGAATTGTTTTTTGAGCCGTAAACTGGGTGAAATCTGTTTGCAAGCGCCGATTGATACCGATTTAGAGCATTACACTTGCAATACGGCAGATGAGGCGGAAGTGTTGCGTATACTGCGCAAACTCGAAATGTATTCCATTATTAAAAAGTTGGATTTCGCTGCGGATGCCGATGCCGTGAGTGCCGCAAATGAGAGTTATACCGTAGTGTTTGAAATTGCCGAAGATTTATCTGCCCTTGCCGATACCTTAAAACAGAGCGACACCATCTATTTTTGCGGGGCATATGAAGCAGATTCATTATGCGGCTTATATTTTGCGTTAGAGAATAAAGTGATTTTTGCCGATGCGGTGGATTTAAACTTTTATGCTTTTATCAGTGAAGTGTTTGAAAGTGATGCAAAAAAAGTGATGGACAATGTCAAACCGCTCTACACGGCTGCCGAAAAATTCGGCACCGACTTAAAAAATGTGGTGATGGATATTTCGCTTGCCGGCTATGTATTAAATCCGGATGCCAAGAGTTATGCACCGTCCGTTTTGGCGTTAAAAAACGATGTGCCAACACCGCAAACGGAAGAAAGTGACAGGGAACAGGCAATCAAAGATTGTGCCGTGTTGCCGGTATTAAGTGAAAAATTAAAAATACAGATTGAAAATAACGAGCAAAGCGCGCTTTTAAATGAACTTGAAATCCCGTTTGCAAAAGTACTCTCTTCTATGGAAACCGAGGGTTTTTTGGTTGATAAAGAGGGCATTGCCGTATTCGGTGAAAAATTAGCCGTGCGCATTGATGAAATAACAAAAGAAATCTATACGCTTGTCGGCAAAGAGTTTAACATCAATTCCCCCAAGCAGTTGGGTGTTGCCCTGTTTGAAGATTTGGCACTGCCTTGTAAGAAAAAAACAAAAACGGGGTACTCCACCAACGCCGAGGTACTCGAATCCTTGCGTGATAAACACCCTGTGATAGATTTAGTTTTAGAGTACCGTTCTCTTACAAAATTAAAATCCACTTATTGTGACGGGCTTTTAAAAGTGATTTCACCCGATGGCAGAATTCATTCCTCCTTTAACCAGACCGAAACAAGAACCGGCAGAATCAGTTCTACCGAGCCGAATTTACAAAATATTCCCGTGCGCACCGAACTCGGCGTAGAAATGCGCAAATTCTTCATAGCAAAAGAGGGCTATACCCTTGTGGATGCCGACTATTCGCAAATTGAACTGCGCGTGCTTGCCGACATTGCCGGTGATGAAAATATGATAAAAGCCTTTAATGAGGATGAAGATATTCACGCTATCACTGCTTCGCAAGTGTTCGGTGTACCGTTAGAGGATGTTACCGGTGAGATGCGCCGCAGTGCAAAGGCGGTCAACTTCGGTATTGTTTACGGTATCGGTGCTTTCTCACTCTCTAAAGATATCGGTGTTACGAGAGCGGAGGCAGACAGTTATATCAAAGGCTATTTAGACCACTTTAGCGGGATTGACCGTTATATGAAAGAGGTGACCAAGCAGGCAAAAGAGGATGGTTTTGTGAAAACTTCCTTCGGCAGGCGCCGTTATTTGCCCGAACTTAATTCTTCTAACCATATGCTGCGGGCATTCGGTGAGCGTGTGGCGCGCAATATGCCCATTCAGGGTACGGCGGCAGATATTATTAAAATTGCAATGATTAAAGTGTTTGACCGCTTGAATAGAGAAAACCTCAAATCCAAACTCATTTTACAAGTGCACGATGAACTGATTATCGAAGCGTGTGATGATGAGTGTGAATATATTAAAACACTTTTAAAAGAAGAAATGGAAAACGCGTGTAAAATGCGGGTGAAACTGCGTGCCGATGTGGGCGCCGGTAAAACCTGGTACAGTGCAAAGGTATGATAATAGATACATTAAAAAAAGAGCATATACCGGCGCTCGTGGACATAGAAAAAGCCTGTTTTGGTGATAGCGCGTGGACTTATGAAGGCTTTTTGGGCGAGTTAAACGGTGCATTCTCTGTTTTTCTTTGTGCGGTAGAAGGGGATACCGTTTTCGGTTGCATTTGTATGAATACGACGGAAGAACAGGGGTTTATATCCAAAGTAATGGTTGCGCCCGCACACAGGCGCGAGGGCATTGCAAAAGCAATGTTGCAGGCGTTAATACAGTATGCGGCGCAAGCGGGGATGAGGGAACTCACTTTAGAAGTGCGAGAGTCCAATATACCCGCCCGATCACTTTATACCGCCTTCGGGTTTAAAAATTTAGGCAAAAGGAGAAATTTTTATCACTCACCCAAAGAGGATGCGGTGATAATGACAAAGGTTTTATGAAAATATTAGCAATTGAATCTTCTTGTGATGAAACGGCAGCCGCCGTCGTGGAAAACGGCAGAAGCGTGCTCTCCAATGTGATTGCCTCACAAGTGGAGCAACATATTATTTACGGCGGTGTGGTGCCCGAAATTGCTTCACGATTACACGCCGAGGCGATTAGCGGTGTGGTTGATACTGCTTTAAAGCAAGCGGGTGTCACTTTAGAAGAAATTGATGCCGTTGCCGTTACTTTCGCGCCCGGCTTAATCGGCGCGCTGTTGGTGGGGGTAAACTTTGCAAAAGGCTTGGCACTCGGTGCCGGCAAACCGCTTATCCCCGTGCACCATTTAAGGGGGCATATTGCGGCGAATTACATCACGTTTCCCGATTTAAAACCGCCGTTTTTGTGCCTTGTGGTCAGCGGCGGGCATTCCCATATTGTGGCGGTAGAGGATTACACAGATTTTAAAATCATCGGCAAAACGCGTGATGATGCGGCAGGTGAGTGCCTGGATAAAGCGGCAAGAACGATGGGGCTCAATTACCCCGGCGGTTTAAATTTAGATAAACTCGCTGTCGGCGGTAATGCCACTGCTTTTTCGTTCCCGCGCCCGAAGGTAGACGGCGCACCGTTTGATTTTTCTTTTTCGGGTCTTAAAACAAATGTGATTAATCTCATACATAACGCCGCGCAGAAGGGAATAGAACTCAATCAAAAAGATTTGGGCGCATCGTTTATCAATGCCGTGACGAACCTGTTGTGTGAAAACACCCTCGCAGCCGCAAAAGAATACGGCTACAAAAAAATTGTGCTTGCCGGCGGAGTGAGCGCCAATTCCGTACTGCGCAAAAAAATGGATGAGGGCGCCAAACTCAACGGTTATGAAATCTATTATCCCGAACTGAAATACTGCGGTGATAATGCGGCTATGATAGGTGCGCAAGCGTATTATGAATACCAAAAGGGGAATACAGCCGGGTATGATTTAAATGCCGTTGCCACCATGCCGATAGACGATGTACGGTATGAATAACCGATATATTGTGCATTTTGTATATTAGCTATAGCAAAAAGTGAATTAATTTATAGAAAATATGTATGGATTGTACAAAATTTATATAGTATAATATATAATGATTAAAAATTAATTTCTTCTGAAAGGAGAACAAATTCAATGGCAAATTTAACAAGCAACAAATCCATTTTAGAGTGGATTGACGAAAAGGTTGAGCTTGTAAATCCCGACAACATTGTTTGGATTGACGGCTCTGAGGAACAGTTAGAGGCACTGCGTGCAGAGGCTGTTCAAACCGGCGAAATGATTAAACTCAATGAGGAAAAACTTCCCGGCTGTTATCTTCACAGAACCAAGCCGAACGACGTGGCGCGTGTGGAAGACAGAACCCTCATCTGCACCCCGACCGAAGAAGAAGCAGGCCCCACCAACCACTGGATGGATCCCGAAAAGTGCTACAAAATGCTCTATGATATTGCAAGAGGCACTTACAAGGGCAGAACCATGTATGTGATTCCGTATTCTATGGGCCCGATTGATTCTCCGTTCGCAAAATTCGGTATTGAGTTGACCGACTCTATCTATGTTGTATTAAATATGGCTATCATGACCAGAATCGGCAAGGCTGTATTAGATAAGATTGGTGATAGCGAAGATTGGATTCGCGGTTTCCACGCAAAGTGCGATGTAGACCCCGAAAAGAGATGGATTGTGCAGTTCCCGCAGGATAACACCATTATTTCCGTGAACTCCGCTTACGGCGGCAACGTACTTTTGGGTAAAAAGTGCTTTGCACTTCGTATCGCATCTTACCTTGGCAGAAACGAAGGCTGGATGGCTGAGCATATGCTCATTCTCGGTATCGAAAATCCGAAGGGCGAAACCAAGTATGTTTGCGCTGCTTTCCCGTCAGCTTGCGGTAAGACCAACCTTGCAATGCTTATCCCGCCGGAAGGCTACTTAAAGAAGGGCTACAAAGTATTCACCGTTGGTGACGATATTTCCTGGTTAAATATCGGTCCCGACGGCAGATTGTATGCAATTAACCCCGAAAACGGTTTCTTCGGTGTTGCTCCCGGTACTAACGAGAAATCCAACTTCAATGCGTTAGAGTCTACCAAGAAGAATACTATCTTCACCAATGTTGCGCACAATTTGGATGATAATACGGTTTGGTGGGAAGGTCTTACCAAAGACCGTCCGGTTCATGCAGATGACTGGAAAGGCAATCCCTGGCCGATGGATAGCAAAGAGAAGGGTGCTCACCCGAACTCAAGATTCACGGCTCCGACCGTGAACTGCCCCTGCCTCAGCCCCGAGTTTGAGAACCCGCAGGGTGTGCCGATTTCCGCTATCGTATTCGGCGGCCGTCGTGCAAAGTTGGCTCCGCTGGTATATCAATCAAGAGATTGGAATCACGGTGTATTCGTAGGTTCCGCAATGGCTTCCGAAACCACCGCTGCTGCAGCCGGTGCCGTTGGTGTGGTTCGTTCCGACCCGATGGCTATGCTTCCGTTCTGCGGTTACAATATGGCTGATTATTGGGGTCACTGGATTGAAATGGGTAAAAAACTTGGCGACAAGGCTCCCAAAATCTTCAATGTTAACTGGTTCCGTAAGGATGCCGAAGGTCACTTTATGTGGCCCGGTTTCGGTGATAACCTTCGTGTACTTGACTGGATTATTGACCGTTGCGACGGTAAGGTAGATGCAAAAGAGACCGAAATCGGTTTCGTACCGTATGCTGAAGACATCAATATTGAAGGTCTTGAAGGTGAAGTTAGCATCGATTCTCTTAACGAAATGCTCAGCGTAGATAAAGAACTCTGGGTAGAAGATACCAAGAGAATTGAAGAACTCTATGCGAAGTTCAACGGCAGAGTACCTGCTGAACTTGTTGAATGCCTTGAAACTCTTAAGAAGAATGTTCAGTAATTGAATATATAAAAAATCCGGTGCAGGCAACTGCATCGGATTTTTTTATATTTAACTGTTTAACGCCCTTTGTCGTGGTAGGGTACTTCGCTCTATTCGTAGGGACGAGCATTGCTCGTCCGAAATGTAGAATGTAGAAAGTAGAATGTAGAATGTAGAAAGTAAAATGTAGAATGTAGAAAGTAAAATGTAGAAAGTAAAATGTAGAATTTATAGCAAGGAGACGAATATTACTCGTTCTTAAGCAAAATCACAGCAATTTGTAGGGGAGGGTCTCCGTGCCCTCCCGAATAAGAGACGCAGTCCGTGCGATGTGGGTATCGCACCCTTCTTAACGCCTGCCCTTGTAAGGGGAGGGGGACCGCTTGCGGTGGAGGGGTAGTCATATAATGCCAAACTATGCTTCGCCACAACAACTTTGGCAAAGCCAAAACATCACTTGTGCGAAGCACGAACATCACCTGCAAACTTGTTTGCAACATCACTTGCGAAGGAAACATCATGCAGCGGTCACGAACCGCTGCCGTTCCGCATTCCGCATTCTGAATTTTTCATTAAATATATCCGGAAGGGTTTCCGCCCTCCCGAAAAACTATTCTTCAATTTCAATATGTGTATTTTTATATACCTCA